>JAEWCK010000276.1 GCA_023390675.1 Pseudomonadota bacterium | reverse complement strand
ACCCAACCCTCCCCCATCAAGGGGGAGGGCTTATACGGTGTCAGTTAGATTTGGCGGGCTTCGTCGGGTTTGGGTCCGCTTGGGCGGTCGTCACCGGCGGGCCCTTCGCGATGGCGGCGGCAAGCGCGGTCGCCTCGGCGCAGCCCTTGGCGCCGCAGATCGTCTGGATTTTGGCCAGGTTCTCCCTGGCCTTCTCGGTCGCGCCCTTGGCGACCATCGCCTCGCCCTGCCCGCGCAGCGCCGCGACGTCGTTGGGCTCGAGCAGCAGCGCCTCGCGATAGAGGCGGATCGCCTTGCCCGGCAGTCCGTGGCCGCGCGCGATGTCGGCGAGCAGCACGAACGCCTCGCGGTTGCGCGGATCGACCGCGAGCGCGCTTTCGAGCTTGTCGTTGGCGCCGTCGACATCGCCCGCCGCCTGCGCCGCGCGCGCTTCCTGCACCAGCGCGGTCGAGCGCGGATCGATCTGGTCGTCAGGCCGCTGCGCCTGGAGCGCGCTCGACACCGTGAGCAGCATCAGCGCACCCGCGGCCGAAATCGTGAAGAACCGCATCAACATCTCCGAAAATCGCGCTCGGGCTACCATGGCCGAATCATCTTCGCGACAAAAAAGCCGTCGGTCGAGTCGGCGCACGGGGTGAGCCGAATGCCCGGACCGCGCGGATTGCCCGCGCCGAGCGACAACGGCGCGGCGGTCCAGCCGGGATGCCGGTCGAGGAAATCCTGCGCCTGCCGCGCGCCCTCTTCGTCGAGCAACGAGCAGACGACATAAGTGATCGTGCCGCCCGGCCGGACGAGATCGGCGGCGAGATCGAGCAGCCCGCGCTGGGTGGCGACGAGCCGCGCGAGCCGATCGGGCGTCAGCCGCCAGCGCGCCTCGGGATTGCGCCGCCACGTGCCGGTGCCCGAGCAGGGCGCATCGATCAGCACCGCGTCCGCCCGCCCCATCTGGTCCGCCAGCGCCGCCGCCTCGCGCCCCGGATCGAGCAGCCGTGTCGCGGCGATGCTCACCCCTGCCCGCTCGGCGCGCGGGGGCAGGCGCGAGAGGCGGCCGCGGTCGATATCGCAGGCGAGGATCGTGCCGTGATTGCCCATCGCCGCAGCAAGCGCGAGCGTCTTGCCGCCGCCGCCCGCGCACAGATCGATGACGTGCTGCCCGCGCTCGACTCCCGCGGCGAGGCTGACGAGCTGGCTCCCGGCATCCTGCACTTCGAGCCGGCCTTCGCGGAACGCCGGGAGCTGCTCGACCGCCGTGTCGCCCGGCAGGCGCAACCCGTTGGGCGCGAAGGACAGCGGCACCGCACCCGGAATCTCGGCCGAGACCACCGCCGGATCGGCCTTGAGCGTGTTGACCCGCACATCGAGCGGCGCCCGTTCGAGCAGGGCCGCCTGCTCGTCGCCGTCGAGCGCCGAAGCCTCCAGTAGCTCGCGCAGCCAGCCGGGCGCGAGCCCCGCCTCCGCCACCGGCTCGTCCGGGTCGAGCGGCGCAGGACCATAGGGCGAGCCGTCGAAGAAAGCAGCGAGATCGGGCCGCACACGCACCAGCGCCAGCATCGCCGCGCGCCCGCTCGCCGGCCGCTCGCCAAGCAGCCGGATCGCGTCATAGACCAATTCGCGGATCGCGCGCCGGTCCTTCGACCCCGCATAGCGCCGCTCGGCGAACCAGCGTGCGATCAGCGTGTCCGCCGCCGCGCCCTGATCGCGCGCCGCGATGGCGATTCGATCGAGCAGCTCGATCGCGGCCTGGATGCGGGCGGCGGGGGTCATGCCGCGACCAGAAGCAGAACGAACGGGGCTTTGACAGCGAAATCTCGACATCGCCGCCCGATCCCGCCACTGAGCGCCATCTCCAACACGCGGCAAGGCTGGCACATGGCGTTCACGGCGAAGATCCTGCTCCTCGGCTCGGGCGAGCTGGGCCGCGAGTTCACGATCTCGGCCAAGCGGCTCGGCGCGCAAGTGATCGCGTGCGACAGCTATGCCGGCGCGCCCGCGATGCAGCTGGCCGATGCGTGCGAGGTCTTCCCGATGCTCGACGGCGATCGGCTGCGCGCCGCGGTCGAGAAGCACCGGCCCGATTATGTCGTCCCCGAAGTCGAGGCGATCCGCACCGAAGTGCTCGCCGAGCTCGAGGCCGAGGGCTTCAATATCGTCCCCTCGGCGCGCGCGGCGATGCTGACGATGAACCGCGACGGCATCCGCGACGTCGCCGCGCTCGAGCTCGGCCTACGCACCTCGCGCTATCGCTACGCCGAAAGCCTCGCGGAAGTTCTCGCGGGCGCGGAGCACACCGGCCTGCCCTGCGTCATCAAGCCGGTGATGTCCTCATCGGGCAAAGGGCAAAGCACGGTGCGCGAGCCCGGCCAGCTCGAAGCCGCATGGAACTATGCCGTCGCCAACATGCGCGGCGACCGCGCGCGCGTGATCGTCGAGGAATTTGTCGACTTCGACTACGAGATCACGCTGCTGACGATCCGCACGCGCGAGGGCGTGCTGTTCTGCCCGCCGATCGGGCACCGGCAGGAGCGCGGCGACTATATGGAGAGCTGGCAGCCCGCCGCGATGTCCGCGCGCGCGATCGCCGACGCGCAGGACATGGCGCGCAAGGTGGTCGACGATCTCGGCGGCTACGGCATCTTCGGCGTCGAGTTCTTCGTGAAGGGCGAGGAGGTGATCTTCTCCGAGCTCTCGCCCCGCCCGCACGACACCGGCATGGTGACGTTGATCTCGCAGAACCTCAGCGAGTTCGACCTGCATGCGCGAGCGGTGATGGGGCTGCCGATCCCTTCGATCGCGCTGCGCGGCGCTTCCGCATCGGCGGTGATCCTGGCCGACCGCAATTCGGACGTGCTCAGCTATTCCGGGCTTGCCGAGGCACTCGCGACGCCCGGCGGCGAAGTGGACCTCCGCATCTTCGCCAAGCCGACCTCCCGCCCCTATCGGCGGATGGGCGTGGCGCTGGCGCGGGCCGACAGCACCGACGACGCACGGCGGATCGCTGCGGACGCTGCCGCCAGGGTGCGGATCGGCTACGAGGCCTAGCCAAGGCCGGGCGCCGGGCAGGTCAGCGCTGCTCGAGAATGTTCCGGGGAGGAACCACATCTGCGGGACGAACCCTGCCCCTCGCGATGCTGACCGCCGTCAATGTCGCACCCCCGCCGCGAGTCCAGGTGCTCTGCTCGAGCACCAGGCCGTCCCGGGTGCGGCATTCGGTCCGGGCGAAATCCGATACACCCGGCGCCAAATCGAACATGGTGCAGCTCTCGCCGAGGATCGTCTTCTTTCCCGGTGCAGGATGAACCGGCTTGCCGAACGGCCCGGTTGTACCGGCTCCTCGCGGAGTGCGCGCTATGGCCAGCTGATCCAGCGCGCCATCGGGCTGCTCGTCGAGCGTCAGGCTCATTCCTTGTCCGGAAAACGTGCGGGTCCGGCCACGTGCGCTCCTGTGATCGGTCACGACAATCGAGCCCAGCCGGCGAATGTCGAGGCTTTCCTCGCGACCGCCAGGTTCAGGAGCCGCCCGCAACACCACCTCGTCATTGGGCATGGACGAGCCGCTCGGCATCGCCATTCGCCACGAGTTCAGCCGCATCAGGTCCGCAGGCGGCTGGGCTTCCTTTGGCCGAACCGGACGCCTGGCAATCGAGATCGCGCGCGCCGACGAAAGCTCCCCGTGCTTGCCGACGATGCTTTGCCACAGAAGGATTCCATCCGCGGTAAGGCAATTCTTCTCGGTGTAGCTGTCCGCCTTGAACAGCCACACCGTGCAGGCCTCGCCGAGCAGGTGATCGGTCTGCCGGGTCCTCTCGACAGCGAACCGCACCGCGTGGCGGCGGCCCGAAATGACGAGGCTGGCATATCGTTCGCCCTCGCGCGTGTAGTGATATCGCGGAGCGCAGATCCGAGATCGATGTCGAGCGCTTTCCCATCTCGATAATGTCCTCGCGCAGCCACCGTCCCGCTCGCGTGATCGTCACGCGGTCTTCTCCCGGAGGACCCCAACCGCGCTTTACGCGCATCACGGCGACATGATCGGTCGCGCCGGGATTGGCGAAGCGCGCTCAGCCCGGCTTGTCGAACGAAGCCTCCGCCTGCGCCGCGGACAACAGGATGAGAAGCGACAGCATCCTCGCCCTTATTCGTCGCGAGGCGTGGCGCAGCGCTTAACCGGCAGGGTTATCGCCCCGGACACGGTGAAGCTCGGCATGCGGAAGCGGCCGATTCCGGCCGCCCTCACCGCGTAGGATAGTTCGGCGCCTCGCGCGTGATCGTCACGTCGTGGACGTGGCTCTCCTTCAGGCCCGCATTGGTGATCCGCACGAAGCGCGCCTTCTTGCGGAAATCGGGGAGCGTGCCCGCGCCGACATAGCCCATCGCCGCCTTAACCCCGCCGACGAGCTGGTGGATCACGTCCTTGGCCGGACCCTTGAACGCCACCTGCCCCTCGATCCCCTCGGGCACGAGCTTCAACTGGTCCTTGATGTCCTGCTGGAAATAGCGGTCGGCCGAGCCGCGCGCCATCGCGCCGACCGAGCCCATGCCGCGATAGGATTTGTACGCGCGGCCCTGGTAGAGGAAGGTCTCGCCCGGGGCTTCCTCGGTGCCCGCGAGGAGCGAGCCGATCATCGCGGTCGAGGCGCCCGCCGCCAGCGCCTTGGCGATGTCGCCCGAGGTGCGGATGCCGCCGTCGGCGACCACGGGCACGCCCGACTTCGCCGCCTCGCCTGCCGCTTCCATCACTGCGGTGAGCTGGGGCACCCCGACGCCAGCGACCACGCGCGTGGTGCAGATCGAGCCGGGGCCGATGCCGACCTTGATCCCGTCCGCGCCGGCATCGACCAGCGCCCTCGCCGCCTCGGCAGTGGCGATGTTGCCGGCGATCACCTGGACGCGGTTCGAAAGCTTCTTGACGCGTTCGACCGCGCGGCCGACCTCGCGATTGTGGCCGTGCGCGGTGTCGATCACGATCAGATCGACTTCGGCGTCGACCAAGGCCTCGGTGCGCGCGAAGCCCTTGTCGCCCACGGTCGAGGCCGCCGCGACGCAAAGGCGCCCGCCGGCGTCCTTGGTGGCCTCGGGGAAGGTCACCGCCTTCTCGATGTCCTTGACCGTGATCAGTCCGACGCAGCGATAGGAGTCGTCGACGACGAGCAGCTTCTCGATCCGGCGCTGGTGGAGCAGCCGGCGCGCCTCCTCCTGCCCCACCCCTGCCTTCACCGTGGCGAGGTTCTGGTGCGTCATCAGCTCGGAGACCGGCTGGGCGGGGTTCTCGGCGAAGCGCACGTCGCGATTGGTAAGGATGCCGACAAGCTTGCCGCCGTCCTCGACGATCGGAATGCCGCTGATCCGGTGACGCGACATCAAAGCCTGCGCCTCGGCGAGCGTGCCGCCCGGGCTCATCGTGATCGGATTGACCACCATGCCGCTCTCGAAGCGCTTGACCGCGCGGACGGCCTCGACCTGCTCCTCCACGTCGAGGTTGCGGTGGAGCACGCCGATCCCGCCCAATTGCGCCATCACGATCGCCATGTCGGCCTCGGTGACGGTGTCCATCGCGGAGGAGAGGATCGGGATGTTGAGCGCGAGCCCCTTGGTCACCCAGGTCCGCGTGTCCGCCATGCTCGGCAGGATCTCCGATTCTCCCGGGTAGAGGAGAACATCGTCGAAGGTGAGGCCGAGAGGGATGTCCATGGGGTGCGCCGCCTGCCAAGAATCGGAAGTTGGCGGCCCATGTAACCGCGGCTAGGCTGGAGCGCTAGGGGGAGGACCTGCCATGCCGATCACTGCTGCAATCGCGCTGCTGCTCGGCGCCGGACAGAACGCCCCGCCCGATGCCGATTGCCTCGCCAACGCCCGCTATCTCTCCGTGCAGAAGCGGCCTGCCCGGCAAGGCGCGACGCTGGCGATCAGCCCGACGCGCTACGTCAACTTCGGGACGAGCGAAGATCCGGCAAAATGCCTGAGCGACTGGCAGGTTTCCGATCCGAAGGCAGTCACGCTCGCGAGCGACCGCAAGAGCGTAACGATTGCTGCAGACGCCGCGCCGGGGACCGTGGTGACGATCTCCTATCTCGCGAACGGCCAGCGCGTCTCGGAGCAGCTTCGCATCGTCGCGAAGGACGCAGTGGTGCTCACCGGCATCTACGGCCAGACCGGCCTCGAAGGCTGCCAGGGGCCGATGATCGGCGAGATGGAGTTCGAGGAGGGCGGCGCGTTCTCGGTGACGTTCCAGCCGTTCGAGACCTATCACGATTATTGGGGCCGGTACCGCTTCGATCCGGCCAGCGGCGCGCTTGTGCTCGAAGTCACGGGCGGCAACCGGATCGTCGCCGGGCCGAAGATTGAGGGCACCGCCCGGTTCGATCCTCACGGCAAGCTGCGCCTCGAAGGCATCGCGCTCGGCGACGTCTTTTCGAGCCCGGGGCCAGACGGGCAATCGCCATGGCCCGCCAGGTGCAATTACATCTTCGGGTGACGCCGCTCTAGGCGGCCCCGCCGAGCAGCGGATAGAGGATCGCCTGTTCGGCTGCGATCCGCGCGCGCATTGCGGTGCGCATCGCGGCGGAGGCGGTGCGATAGCCCTCCCAGTCGGCCACGACCTGTTCGATTGTCCAATGGCCGACATGCTTCGACGTGGCTGCGAGCATCTCGCCACTGTTCTCGCGCAGCGTGGACATCTGCTGCGCTGCCCCGGGCGAGGCGTTTTCGAGCAGCTGTGCGCAGGCTTCGTCCACCAGCCGGCGCCGCTGGCCGCTCGCGCGGCTCAGCCGCCAGCGGATCGTGGCGAGCTTGCTCGGGTCGGGCGCCGATTCCTTCGTTGCCTCCTCGAGCTCCTGGATGCCTTCGAGCAGCTTCCTGTGCGCCTCGCGAAGCCTCGCCAGCATGGCTGCCTCCCTATTTCTTTCGCCCGATCAGTGCCTTGGCCTGATCCACGTGCATCGTTTCAATCATTCTGCCACGGAAACGTTCCGCCCCGCCAGTAGCCGCCTCGATCAGCGCTTGCGCGTCCGCGATTTCCTCAGGCGTGGGGCCGAATGCCTCGGCCGCGATGGCGACCTGGCCGGGATGGATCAGCGACTTGCCGTCGAAGCCGAGCGCCCTGCCCTCGCGGCATTCCGCGGCCAGCCCCTCGGGGTCGTCAAGCCGGTTGAACACGCCGTCCAATGCCCAGACTTCGCTCGCGCGCGCGGCGAGGACGATGGTTTGGAGCGCCACCGCCATCGCCGCGCGGCCGCTCGACGGCGGCAGGCGCAGGCTCGCGGCGAGATCGTTGGTCCCCGCGATCAGTCCGCTCACGCCCGGCACGGCGGCGATCTCGGCGGCGGCGAACACGCCGAGCGGGGTCTCGATCATCGCGAGCAGCGGCTTGCCGAGCGCCTCGGCCACCTGCGCGGCATCGGCGGCGCTCTCGGCCTTGGGCAGCACCGCGAAGTCCGCGACCGACCCCGCCACTGCCTCGACATCGGCGAGGTGCTCGCCTGAATCGATCGCATTGAGCCGGATCGCGCACAGCCGCGGACCGAAGCCCTGCTCGACTGCGGCGACCGCGGCGATCCGCGCCGCGCCCTTGTCCTCCGCCCTCACTGCGTCTTCCAGATCGAGGATCACCAGATCGGCGTCGAGCTCGCGCGCCTTCCCGATCGCGCGCGGGTTGGAGGCGGGCAGGAAAAGCGCGGTGCGCGGGGCCAAGCGGGCTGTGGTCATGGGCCTATCCTATGCTAGCTAGGGTGCACATAGCGAGGGGAGTCGGGGATGGACGGCGTGCTCAATATCTTCCTGCTGGCGGTTGCCGCGGTGGTGGTGCTCTACCTCTTCTCCAGCGTGAAGATCGTCCGGCAAGGCTATCAATATACGATAGAATATTTCGGCCGCTTTACCACGGTGGCGACGCCGGGCTTCAATTTCTTCCCCGCCTTCTTCTATCGCGTCGGCCGCCGGGTGAACATGATGGAGCAGGTCGTCGACGTGCCCCAGCAGGAGATCATCACCCGCGACAATGCGATGATCTCGGTCGACGGCGTCGTCTTCTTTCAGGTGCTCGACGCGGCGAAGGCGGCGTACGAGGTCTCGGATCTCTATCTCGCGCTGCTCCAGCTCGCCACCACCAACCTGCGCACCGTGATGGGATCGATGGACCTCGACGAGACGCTGTCGAAGCGCGACGAGATCAACGCGCGGCTGCTGAATGTCGTCGATCACGCAACCACGCCGTGGGGCGTCAAGATCACGCGCGTCGAGATCAAGGACATCCGCCCGCCCGCCGACATCGTCAACGCGATGGCGCGCCAGATGAAGGCCGAGCGCGAGAAACGCGCCAACATCCTCGAGGCCGAGGGCAGCCGCGCCAGCGCGATCCTGCGCGCCGAGGGCGAGAAGCAGTCCAAGATCCTCGAGGCCGAGGGCCGGCGCGAGGCCGCCTTCCGCGACGCCGAAGCGCGCGAGCGCGCCGCCGAGGCCGAGGGCAAGGCGACCGAAGTCGTGTCGGACGCGATCGCCAAGGGCTCGAGCCAGGCGATCAACTATTTCGTCGCGCAGAAATATGTCGAGGCCGTGAGCAAGTTCGCGACTTCGCCCAACGCCAAGACGATCCTGTTCCCCGTCGAGGCCACGCAGCTGATCGGCACGCTGGGCGGGATCGGCGAGCTGGCGAAGGATGCGCTGGGTAACGCTTCCACCCCGCCCGCCGCGCCCAAGCCGCCGCAAAAGTCGCGCCCGCTACCGTTCGG
>JAEWCK010000272.1 GCA_023390675.1 Pseudomonadota bacterium | reverse complement strand
CACCTGGAGCTTGTCCGCCTGCGGATGACGCTCGGCGGTCAGCACCTGCAATTTGTCGGCCTGCGGGTGGCGCTCGGCGGTGAGGACCCTGGCGACGCGGAAGCCGGTCAGCTTCTCGGCCGGATTCTCGACGCCCTCGACTTCGAGCCCGACGCGCGTCAGCGCCTCGACGATCTCTTCGAGCGTAGCCTCGGTGGTCAGGTGCGCCTTCAGCCACGATAGGGTGAATTTCATGCGCCCACTCCCCCCGAAAGCGTGGGCACATCGAGCGCTGAGAAGCCGTAGTGGCGGAGCCAGCGGATATCGCCGTCGAAGAAGGCGCGCAGATCGTCCATCCCGTATTTGAGCATCGCCAGCCGGTCGATCCCGCAGCCGAAGGCGAAGCCCTGCCATTCGGCGGGGTCGAGCCCGCACGCGGCGATCACCTTGGGATGCACCATCCCCGAGCCGAGGACTTCCATCCACCCGTCGGAGCCGCCGATCACGCGTTTGCCGTTCTGGAGCGTGTAGCCGACATCGACCTCCGCCGAAGGCTCGGTGAAGGGGAAATAGCTGGGACGCAGCCGCAGCACGATGTCGTCGCGCTCGAAAAACGCCTTGAGGAAGGTCTCGAGCGTCCACTTCAGGTGGCCGAGCGTGATCCCCTTGTCGATCACCAGCCCCTCGACCTGATGGAACATCGGCGTGTGCGTCGCATCCGAATCCGAGCGGTAGGTCCGCCCCGGCGCGATGATCCGGATCGGCGGCTTCTGGTTGACCATCGTGCGAATCTGCACCGGCGAAGTGTGCGTGCGCAGCAGCATCTTGCGCTCGCCTTCCGCGCCCTCCGGGAAATAGAAGGTGTCGTGCATCGCCCGCGCCGGATGGCTCTCGGGGATGTTGAGCGCGGTGAAATTGTGCCAGTCGTCCTCGATCTCGGGCCCGGTCGCGACGGCGAAGCCCAGATCGGCGAAGATCTCCGCCAATTCGTCCATCACCTGGCTCACCGGATGCACCGTTCCGAACGGAACTCCGTCGACCGGCAGGGTCATGTCGAGCGTCTCGCTCGCCAGCCGCGCGTCGAGCGCCGCATTCTCGAGCGCCGCCTTGCGGACTGCCAGCGCCTCGGTCACCGCCTCGCGCAGCGCATGGATGCGCGGCCCCTCGATCTGCCGCTCCTCGGGCGACATTCCGCCCAGCGTCTTGAGGAGTCCCGTAATCGCCCCCGCCTTGCCGAGCGCATGCACGCGCACCGCCTCGACGGCGTCGAGCGCCGCGGTTGCGTCGATCGCGCCGAGCAGGTCTGTCCGCAGCTGATCCAGATCGGTCGTCATCAAATCCTCTTGGGAAACCGTGGAAGCCCCTAGCGAGCGCGCGGGCAAAGAAAAAGGGCGCCGGTGGTTACCCACCCGCGCCCCGTTTCTCGCTAATCGCCGCGTCAGGCCGTTCAGGCGGCCTGGGGCAGTGCCGCCTTCGCCTGCGCGACGATGGCGGTAAAGGCCTCGGCCTCGTGCATCGCGATGTCGGCGAGGACCTTGCGGTCCAACTCGATGCCCGCGAGCTTGCAGCCGTGCATGAACTGCGAATAGGTCAGGCCCTCGGCGCGGACGCCGGCGTTGATGCGCTGGATCCACAGGCCCCTGAAGGTCCGCTTTTTGACCTTGCGGTCGCGATAGGCGTACTGGCCGGCCTTCTCGACGGCCTGCCGCGCGATGCGGATCGTGTTCTTGCGACGGCCGTAATAGCCCTTCGCCTGTTCCAGAATCCGCTTGTGCTTCGCCTTGGTGGTCGTGCCACGCTTGACTCGTGCCATGTCTCGGGCCTCCTTACTTCAGACCGTACGGCGCCCACGCGATCACGCGGGCGGTATCGGCATCGGCGAGCACGGAGGTGCCGCGATTCTGGCGGATATACTTGGCGTTGTGGCTGATCAGCCGGTGGCGCTTGCCCGCCACACCGTGCTTCACCTTGCCGGTGGCGGTGAGCTTGAAGCGCTTCTTCACGCCGCTCTTCGTCTTGAGCTTGGGCATTTTGGTCTCCTTATAGGCTCGAGTTGCGAACAGCCGCGGCAGCCCTTGATGGCCGGGCGTGTTCCTTTGGCTCGAGGAAAGCGGGGCGCATAGCGAAGACTCCGCTGCAATGCAACCAGAGTCGGAACCCTCGGACCATACGGGCTTTTTCTCCCGATGGCAGATCGCGACGCCACCATCTCCGCTGCGGACACCGCGCCTGCGCCCGGCGGCGCGCCGGCAAAGTCCGCCCGCGCGCTCGGCACGCCGCTCGCAAGTGTCATCGCCACGCTCGCGACGCTGCTTGGGCTGATCGTGCTCGCCTGGACGATTCTGTTCGTCACCAAGGGTCGCTTTCTCAAGCACAGCTTCGAGCGGATCGTCGCCGCGCAGACGCACCGGCAGGTGCATGTCGCGGGCGACTTCCAGCTCTATTTCGCCCCATTGAACGTCAAGTTCGTGGCGGAAGGGCTGACGATCTCGAACCCGGATTGGGCCGGCCACGGCAACTTCTTCGAGGCCAGGCGCATCGATTCGCGCATCTCGACCTGGTCACTGATCACGGGCAACCACCGCGTCAACTGGCTCGGCCTCCAGGACGGCCATGTCGACCTGCAATGGGACAAGGCAGGCAAGCGCAACACCTGGACCTTCAGCGAGGAGAAAGGCGAGCCGCTCGACCTGCCGATCATCCGCCGCGCGATCGTCCAGGGCACGATGATCCGCTATGTCGACCCCCGGATGCAGATCGCCGCGGGCATCCGCGTCCACACGGTCGAGGCCAGGGATACGCAATTCGCCTCGACGATCGGCTTCGACGGGCGCGGCACCGCGCGCGGTACGCCGTTCGTCATGTCGGGCGCCCTCCTCACCCCCAACGCCACCGTCGCGGGCGGCAAGAACCAGCTCCGGCTCCACGCCGAGGCGGTCCGCACGCAGATGGACGTCACCGGCACGCTCCCCGGCGCGACCGAGATCGAAGGCGCCGACCTCCACATGGCCCTGCGCGGGCAAAACCTCGCCGACATCTTCCTCCTCGCCGGGATCGCGGTGCCCGACACGCGCACCTATCGCCTCACTTCGGCGCTTACCAAACAGGGCGACGAATGGCGCTTCACGGGCCTCAAGGGCCGCTTCGGCGACAGCGACCTTGCCGGCAAGATGACGGTCAAGCTCAGGCAGCCGCGCCTCCTCCTCACCGCCGATCTCGCCACGCGCACGCTCGACATCGTCGATGCCGGCCCGTTCATCGGCTACAACCCAAACACGCTCGCGGCGAAGGGCGGCGCGGGCACCGTCACGCGCGTCGCGGGAAGCCCGCGCATCCTCCCCGACGCGAAGCTCCGCATCGAGGCGCTGCGCAACTTCGACGCCAAGGTGCACTGGACCGTGCGCGACGTCCGCGCCGAAAGCTTTCCGGTCTCGAACATCGAGCTCGGGCTGGATCTCGACGATTCGCTGCTCAAATTGAGCCCGCTCAACTTCTCGATGGCGCGCGGCACGGTCGCGTCGGACATCACGATCAACGCGCGCCGCCAGCCGGTCGTCACCGATTACGACATCCGCCTCTCGCCCACCCCGATGGGCACCCTGCTCGCCGGGTTCGGCGTCGAGGAATCGGGCACCAGCGGCACGGTCAAGGCGCGGGTCAAGATGACCGGGCTCGGCGACAGCGTGCGTGAATCGCTCGCCCACTCGAACGGCCGCATCGCGATCATTCTCCCGCGCGGTCAATTCTGGACGCGCAACGTCCAGCTCTCCGAGCTCGATATCGGCGTCTTCATCCAGAAGATGTTCGAGAAGAAATTGAAGGAGCCGGTGCAGATCAATTGCGGGCTGATCGGCTTCACGGTGAAAAACGGTATCGCCGCCGCCGATCCGATCCTGATCGATACTGCGAAGAACGTCATCCTCGGCCGCGGCGGGTTCAGCTTCCGCAACGAGACGATCGATCTCGCGGTGCGCGCCGACGGCAAGAAGTTCAGCCTGTTCTCGGGCCAGTCCCCGGTGGGGCTCGGCGGCTATTTCGCCCAGCCGAGCCTCAGCGTGATCTCGCCCGAGCTGGTCGGCCGCGCAGGTGCCGGGCTGGGCCTCGGCGTGCTCGCCAGCCCCTTCGCCGCGATCATCGCCTTCGTCGATGTCGGCGACGCCAAGGCCGCCGATTGCGGCCCGGTGCTCGCGGGCGCGCACGCCTGGTCGCAGCGCGACACCAAGGGCCGCCCGCGCGACGATGTCGGCAAAGGCACGACCGCGAAGTCCGAGAACGGCAAGCGCTCAAAAGACGAGCGCAGGAAGCAGCGCAAGAAGTTCCTCGGGATTTTCTGAGGCAGCCTTCACCCCCTTCGTCACCCCCGGCCTTGTGCCGGGG
>JAEWCK010000246.1 GCA_023390675.1 Pseudomonadota bacterium | reverse complement strand
TTCGAGTGGGTGGGGGCCCGGTCCGCGGCGAGGACGGGGCGGGACGCCGCGCTCGGTGACGAGCCGGACGCCCTATCGACGCTCTCGGCAAGCTTGATCGCCCTGGTAAACGCGCGCCACCTGATGCGGGACTGGTCAACCTGGTGCAGGGTGCGCAACCACGCGAACGCGGCCGGACTGGACGCACTCGTCGAGCAGATCGAGCGCGGCTCCGTGCCCGCAGACCAGGCCCGCGCCGCGTTCCAGCTGGGCTACGCCCGCTGGTGGCTGCCGCCTGTGCTTGACGGCGACGCGGTGCTGCGCGACTTTCGTCGGTTCCAGCACGAGAACGCGATTACCGAGTTCCGCGAAATAGACGATCTAGTTCGCACCCACGCCACGGACCGGGTGGTCGGGGCGATCGCGCACGGCCTGCCGAGCGTTCAGAGCGTACCACGCAATTCCGAACTGGGGCTGCTGCGCTACCAGATGGAGCTGCAGCGACCCAGCCAATCGATCCGCGATATGATCGGCAAGATGCCCCAAAGCTTCTCCAAGCTCGCCCCGTGCATGCTGATGTCGCCCCTCTCGATCGCTCAGTACTTCCCTCCAAACCAGGCGCTGTTCGACGTCGTAATCTTTGACGAGGCATCGCAGATCACCACCTGGGACGCTGTCGGGGCCATCGCGCGCGGAAGGCAAACCATCATCGTCGGCGACCCCAAGCAGCTGCCGCCGACGAACTTCTTCGGCACGAACGACGACGATGACGACGACGTCGCAGAACATGAGAAGGACATGGAGAGCATCCTCGACGAGGCCAAGGCGTCGGGCATCCCGGTGCGGGACCTGCGCTGGCACTACCGCAGCCGCAGCGAATCGCTGATCGCCTTCTCCAACTACCACTACTACCAGAACCGGCTTGTGACCTTCCCGTCGCCGCAGGTCGAGGACCGCGCCGTGCGGCTGCGCAAGGTGCCGGACGGGATTTACGACCGCGGCAAGAGCCGGACCAACCGGATCGAGGCGCAGGCGGTCGCCGACGAGGCGGTGGCGCGCATGCGCGGCTGGCTTGAGCTGCCCGAGAAGAGCCGGCCGACGCTCGGCATCATCACGTTTAATGCGCAGCAGCAGTCGCTCATCTTGGACCTGCTCGACTCCGCGCGCCGTGGGGAGCCGGCACTGGAATGGTTCTTCGCCGACGAACGCGTCGAGGCGACGATCGTCAAGAATCTGGAGAACGTACAGGGCGACGAGCGCGACGTGATCCTCTTCTCCATCACTTTCTGGAAGGACGCGGCGGGAAAGCTGACGATGGATTTCGGCGCGCTCAACCGCGACGGCGGCGAGCGACGGCTGAACGTCGCGGTGACCCGCGCGCGCCAGGAACTCATCGTGTTCTCGGGCTTCACCGCCGACAAGGTGGATACCACCCGCGCGAAGGGTCTGGCGATCCACCACCTCAAGACCTTCCTAGACTATGCGGAGCGCGGTGCGATCGCGCTGCCAGCACAGGTGGTGGGAGCCGTCGGCGGCTTCGAATCGCCATTCGAGGAGGCGGTGGCCGGCCAGCTCGAGCAACGTGGCTGGGTGGTCGTGCCGCAGGTCGGCATCTCGGGCTTCCGGATTGATCTCGGCATCAGGCATCCCGACCGCGGGGGCGCCTTCCTCGCCGGCGTGGAGTGCGATGGCGCATCATATCACAGCGCGGCGACCGCACGAGACCGTGACAAGGTCAGGGAGCAGGTGCTGACCGGTCTCGGTTGGAACATGCTGCGCGTCTGGTCGACCGACTGGTGGCATGACGCCAACGGATGCGCCAACAGACTGCATGATGCTCTGCAGGCTCTGCTGGATGCCAGCCGCGCTTCGGACGAGGAGCCCCAAGCCGACGGCAACGCGACGACCATCCACTGGAACATGGGCCACGAGGTGCAGGGCATCGAGGGTATCCGCGACGACGAGGCGGCGGCACAGGTGGAGGAAGCCAGCCCGGCGCCCGCGCCGATCGAGTTCGAGCTTGTATCTGCTGACGCCACAGTCGCTCCGGCCCCAGTCATCGTCGAGACGCGGCCATCCGAAGCGGAGGCCGCCGCGCACGAGGAAGGCTACCGCCTCACCGACCTGACGCCGTTCGCCGCCAAGCCGGACGACTTCTTCGAATTCACCTATCGGGACACGCTTCGGGCGATGGTCGCCGCGGTCATCGAGACGGAGAGCCCGCTTCGAACCGACATCCTCTGCCAGCGCGTCGCCCGCGCGCACGGCTGGCTGCGGACCGGCAACAAGATCCGCGAGCGCATCGACCTGCACCTGCGCGACTTCGACCGCACGCAGGAATCGAGCGGCGAGTTCATCTGGCGCGCCGGGGCCGTGTCGGACATCCACCCGTACCGCGCGCCCCTCGACGAGGCATCGCGCCGCGCGATCCCCGACATCCCGCTGGCGGAGCTGGCGGCGGTGGTACGGGGCAACCCCGACCTATTCGACGAACCCGATCCGGCGCGCGAACTCGCCCGGCTGCTGGGCGTGGAGCGCCTCGCCGGCGGCTCGCGGGCCCGCCTGGAGGAAGCGATCGCGCGCGGCCGGAGGATCGTAGAGGTGCTAAACGCATCGACAGCGGAGGACGAATGACGAGATTCATCCATTCGAGCGACCTCCATCTCGGCAAGAGGTTTGGGAACTTCCCCGGCGACCTCCCGGGCCGGTTGAGGGAAGCGCGCCACGCGGTGCTCGGCAAGCTGGCGGAGCACGCCCGGGCTAACGGCGCCGACACCATCCTGCTGGCTGGGGACACGTTTGACGCGGAGACACCGGCCGCGGAGGTCCGGCGCCAGGCGCTCACCGAGATGGCACACCACGCGCCGATCCGGTGGGTGCTTCTGCCGGGCAACCATGATTCGCTGCAGGCCACCCAACTGTGGTCGGTACTCGCATCCGAGGCGCCGGCGAACGTCGTTCTCGCCACCGCGCCGGAACCCCTGGACCTCGGCGGGGCCGCGGTGCTGCTGCCTGCGCCTTCACCACGCGCCGGCCGGGACGCGACCTCAGCGAATGGATGGATAGCGTTCCAACGGCGGACGGCGTGATCCGGATAGGCCTGGCACATGGGGCGATCCAGGATTTCTCGGAGGATGTCGTGGCCTCCGAAGTGATCGCGCCCGACCGCGCGGCGCGGGCTGGACTCGACTATCTCGCTCTCGGTGACTGGCACCGGTGGATAGAAGTGAACCCCCGGACGCATTACAGCGGCACTCCCGAGCAGGACCGGTTCAAGCACGAGCAGCCCGGGATCGCGCTGCTCGTCGACATCGCAGGTTCCGGCGCGGTCCCCCAGGTATCGCCGCCGACCACCGCCAGCTTCGCATGGCGCACCCTCGACCTACATCTCCTGGCGGAGGACGAACCGGAGACGGCGTTGGCGGCGCTACTGCCCGCCGTGCGTGAACGGCGGCAGACCCTGGCGAGGGTGGTTGCGACTGGCCGCGCGGCGCTGGCGGTACGCACCGCGCTCGTGACGCGGATCGACGAAGCCAGGCCCGACTTCGCTTGGCTGGATTTCGACGAGGGCGGCCTCGCGACGGAGTGTGTGGTCGCCGATCTGGATCGGATCGACCGCGCCGGCGCGCTGCGCGAGGCTGCAGACGCGCTGCTCGCCGAGAGCAAGGACGGCAGCCGGTCGGCCGACGACCGCGCGATTGCCGGGGCCGCGCTCGCGCGCCTGTACGGCTACGCCGAGGGGATCGCGCAATGAAGATCGCAGCAATCCGCTTCCACAACGTCAAGCGCTTCGCGGGGCGCGGCGTCGCGATCGAGGGAATCGGCGATGGCGTGAACGTCCTGTGCGCCGCGAACGAATTCGGCAAGTCGACCAGCTTCGAAGCGCTGCACGGCCTGTTCTTCCAGCCGCACTCGAGCACGGCCGGGGACGTGCGCAACCTTCGGCCCTACAGCGGGGGCAACCCACTGATCGAGGCGGACATCGCCGTGGGCGAAGCCCGGTACCGGATTACCAAGCAGTTCTACAACGGCCGCTTCGCCAAGGTTCTTAACCTCGCCTCGAACCGGCTCGTGGCGCAGGCCGATGAGGCCGAAAGCCTCATCACCGGGCTGATCAACGGCGGAGCCGGAGGACCGGCGGGACTGCTGTGGGTGCGCCAGGGCATCACGGGGATCGAGCGTCGCAGCCGCGCCGAGGAGGACGGCGAGCGGCAAGTTCGCACCACTCTCCTCGAGTCGGTCCAGGGTGAGGTGGAGGCGGTGACCGGCGGGCGCCGCATGGCGGAGATTATGGCGGCGGTACTTGAGGAAAGCGCGACGCTGGTCACACCCACCGGCCCCCCCCCCCCCGGGGGGCCCGACGCCCATGGGGG
>JAEWCK010000202.1 GCA_023390675.1 Pseudomonadota bacterium | reverse complement strand
CAGCACGGTCGCGGCATTGTTGAGGAACGGCGTCACTGCCATCGCCGAGGCGAGGATCAGTGCGACCGCGCCCCAGGGCGGGAGCGAGGCGGCGAGGTGCCCCAGCCAGTCGCCGATCACCTGGCTCGCGCCGGTCGTCCTCAGCGAATCCGATACCGGGATCAGCGCGCCGAGCATCACCAGGATCGGCCATTCGATATGGTCATACGCCTCGCGCACGGGCAGTGCGCCGCTCAGGATGGTCAGCCCCGCCGCGGCGAAGAACGCCACCGCGACCGGCACATAGCCGAGTGCGGTCGCGAGCATGGCGGCGCCGAGGATCGCGAGCGGCAGCAGCCCCTTGCGCGCGCTCCCGAGCCGCAGCGTGCGCTGCGCGAGTGGCAGGCAGCCGAGTTCGCTCAGCCGCTCGAACAGCAATTCGAGCGGTCCCTGCAGCACGATCACGTCGCCGGCCTCGAGCGTGATCTCGCCGAGCCGGCGCGCCAGCCTTTCACCCTGGCGCGACACTGCGATCAGGTTGACGCCGAACCGCTCGTGCAATCCCAGCCGCCCCGCGGTGCGCCCGATCAGCGGACTCTCGGTGCCGATCACTGCCTCGATCACCCCGACCTCGCCTTCTTGCGGCGCCTCGCGCTGCGAGCCTTCGAGCTCGAGCCCGTCACTCGCGATCACGCGCTCGAGCGCGTCGGGCGCCCCCGCGAGGATCAGCAGATCCTCGGGCCTCAACGTCGTGTCGGGGAACGGCGTCGACCGGATCCCTGCACGCAGGATGGCCGTAACCGTGACTTCGCCGTCATGCCGCTCGCGGAATTCGGCGACGGTCTCGTCGACCGCGGGCGATCCAGCCGGTATCTCGGCCTCGGTGACATAGTCCTGGATGTCGAGCGCCTCGCCCAGGGTCGGCGCGGCGCGGCGGTTGCGCGGCAGCAGGCGATAACCGAAGCGCAGGAAGATCAGACCCATGAAGGTCAGCCCCAGCCCCACCGGCGCATAGTCGAACATGCCGAAGGGATGTCCCGTCATCTCCTCGCGCACGCGGCTGACGATGATGTTGGGCGACGTGCCGATCAGCGTGATCAGCCCGCCGAGCAGCGAGGCGAAGCTCATCGGCATCAGATAGGCGGCCGGCGAGACGTTGGCGCGCTTCGCCATCTGGAACGCGACCGGCATCATCATCGCCAGCGCGCCGATATTCTTGACCAGCGCCGATGCGAAGCCGACCGATGCGCTGAGCAGCAGCAGCTGCGAGCGGATCCGCGTCACGCGCCGCTGGAGGACCAGCATCGCGCGCTCGATCGCCCCCGATCGCTGCACCGCGCCCGACAGCACCAGCGCCGAGGCGACGATGATCACGATGTCGTCGGAAAAGCCGGTAAAGGCTTCCTTGGGCTTGACGATGCCGAGCGCCAGCGCCGCGAGCAGCGCGGTGACCGCGACCATGTCGTAGCGGAGCTTCCCCCAGATGAAGAGCAGCATCATGCCCGCGAGCACGCTGAGCGAAAGCAATTGGGGAGTCGTCATCGGGCCTCGCGAATGGAGCTAAGCCCTTAACGCCAAACGGTGGTTTCGGGTCCGTAACCCAGGTTAGTGCACCGTCCCCACCGCATGCTCGATCGACATCAGCACGATCAGGCGCTCGATCTGCCGCCAGCGGCAGAAATGCACGTGGTTGCCGAGGTCGCGGCTGCGGTCGGCGCGCGCGGCGGCCTCGTATCCGGCGTCCTCACCGAACATTGCGATCAGCTCGGCCGCGTCGGCCACTTCGCGAACGTCGCCGAGATAGGGCATGTAATCCATGGCCTTCGCGAAGCAGCGGTCGTGCCAGTATCGCAACTTTCGCCGGGTGCTGCGGCGGACGAGGGTAAATTCCCGGGAACCATGACCTTTTCGGCCGTACCGCGTGCCCCGGCGCGGGACAGTGGCGTCCCGGCGCGGGACGTGGCAAAGGGCCCGGCCATGACCGACAACCCTTCGCGCGCGCCGATGGCCGGCGGCTTCCTCATCGCAGCGTGCCTGATGCTCGGCACGCTCCTCGGCGCGGTCTTTGGCCAGACTTCGGCTGGGCTGGTGGGCGGCGCGGGCGTGGGAATCGCGCTCGCGGTGGTGGTTTGGCTGCGCGATCGGCGCTAGCTCTTTGATCCTCCCCGGGCCGGGGAGGACAGGCTAGAGCGCCCGCCCCAGCCAAGCCACCCGGCCGACGATCTCCACTTCCCCGGCCGGAACCAGTCGCGCCGGATAGGCCGGATTGTCGCTGATCACCTCCACGCCCCCCACCGCGGGGCGCAGCCGCTTGACGACCAGCACGCCGTCGAGCCGCAGCACGAACACCCCGCCCCGCCCCTCGACCCGGCGCCGGTCGCCGTCGACGAGGATCTCGTCGCCATGCGCGAGCGTCGGCTCCATCGAATCGCCTTCGACCCGGATCATCGACGCCGCGCCCGCGCGCACGCCCATCTGGCGCAGCATCGCGGGGGTGAACGCCCCCGGCAGCCGCGCGTGCTCTTCCTCGACCAGCCGTCCCGGCCCCGCGGACGCGCCGAGATCGAGCCGCGCGATTTCGACCAACCCTGGCGGTTCAGGCCCGCCGAGCCGCGCCTCGGGCACGCCAAAATAGCGCGCGAGCAGCGCGCGATCGGCCTCGTCCAGCAGCCGCGGCGATCCGCGCGTCAGATATTGCTGGAGATAGGCGGCGTTGCGCCCGAGCAGTCGCGAGAGCTCGGCAAGGCTCGCGCCCGCCGCCTCCGCCAATGCCTCCAGGGCAGCCCGTTGCGCACCCGGTTCCATGTTTCGTCCCTAATCGTAGGAATTTTCCTAGACAAGTAGGAAATGGAGAACAAAACAAGATCATATTCCAGCGACTCGGGAAAGGAGCGGCGATGTCGGTGCATTGGAAGATCGAGAAATTCCTGCGGGAGAACGAGATGCCCGCGACCCGCTTCGGGCGGCTGGCCGCGAACGATCCCGGGCTGGTCAGGGATATGCGGAACGGCCGCGATGTCGGGGTTCGCCTGACCGCGCGGCTCGAGGCGTTCCTCGCGGCGCAGCGGGAGGGCGAGCGATGAGCCGCGGCCCGGACGTGTCGACTCTGCTCGAACGCGCGCTGCTGGCGAGCGCCGGATCCGCAGGCTGCACGCTCGCCATTGCGCGATCGGAGATGGAGCGCTGGGCGAGCGTAACCTTCGCGGGGGCGCGCCACCGGATCGCGCTGACCGGCCAGGCCGCGCCGGCGCTCAATCGCTGGATTGTCGCCTTGCCCGAAGCCGAACTTGCGCTGCGCGGCCACCTCGTCGCCGATCTGACGATCGAGCGCCGCACGCGCACAGGCGCGATCGTGACCCTGGAAATCGAAGTGCTTACGGTCGAGGCTCGTTGAAACCGCGTCCTGGCCTGAACTTCGCTGAACTTTCAGGCGCGGCGCGCGAGGTTCCTGAGCGTCACCAGCGCGTCCTCGAGCCCACGCTCGGCGTCGCGCGGCCGCGGCGCGGCAGTCGCAAGCCCTGTCCGCACCACGCCGCGCTCGAGCCGCTCGAGCAGCGCGTGGATCGAGGCGTCGGTCTCGGGCCGCACGATCGCCTCGTCGTGGAGCGGCGCCACCGGGGCGGGGCGGGGCCGCGGCGCGGGGCGCACCGGCGGAGTCAGCTCGAAAATCTCGAACCGCTCATTCTCGTCGAACACCGCGGGACGCTTCTGGCGGTGCAGCGGCGCGATCGGCGCCGAGGGCGGCACCGGCGCTGCGGGAATCGCGCCGGGATCGAACGCGGCGAGCGGCTGGTCGAAATCCGCCGGCAGCGGCTGCTCGGCGGGAGCCTGGGCCGCCACGGGAGCGATTGCGACGGGCTCGTGGATCACGGCGGGCTCCGGTTGGACGGCTTTCGCCACGGGCGCGGGTTCGGGCGCCTTCACGTCGAGGAACGGCGTGCCGAGGTCGCGCGTGGCGAGCAGCGGGGGTCGCGGCGGGGCGTCGGGATGCGCGTCGGCGCGGCGGAGGACCGGCGCGGCGACTTCGTCCTCGCCTTCGGCCTCGGACACGATCTCTTCGCTTTTGCCGATCGTCAGCCCGCGCGTGCCGAACAGCACGAACAAGGCGACCCAGCTCAAAGCGGCGACCAGTCCGCCGACGCCGACCGCGATCGCGGCGCGCGCAGTGAAGCCGAGAGGCGGCTCGGCGGCGGCGAGCACCGCGGGCAACCCCGAATCCATCACCAGCCCTTCGAGCGCGCCGACAGGCATCGCGATCACGCCCAATGCGGCGAGTCCGCCCAGCGCCACTGCGGCGACAGAGGCGATCGGCAGGTTCATGCCTTGGCCGGGACTCGGGCGGGGGTGCGGGTCATGGTCCCGGATAGTGCGAGTCTTTGGTAAACGGAATCATAACGCGCGACGTTGTTCGCCCAGTTGCGCTCGGCCTCGACGAAGGCGCGCCCGCGCTCCCGCCGCCCTTCCCATTGATCGCGCGCCGCGAACAGGTCCGCGACTGCCGCGGCCAGGGCCTGCGGATCGTCGGGCGCGAACAAGGTGCCGGTGTCCCCGTCGCGGATCAGCTCGCGGTGCCCGCCGACGTCGGAAGCCGCCACCAGCCGGCGCTGCGCCATCGCCTCCAGCGGCTTCAGCGGAGTCACGAGGTCGGTGAGGCGCATGTGCTTGCGAGGGTAAACCAGCACGTCGACCACGCTGTAGTAACGCTCGACTTCGCCGTGCGGCACGCGCCCGACGAAGTGGATGCGCGCGGCCGCGGACGAAGCCTCGGCCTGCGCCCTGAGCGCGCCTTCCATCGGCCCGCCGCCGACCAGCACCAGGTGCATGTCGGGCCGCGCCGCGACCAGCGCCGGCATCGCCGCGATCAGGTCGTCCAGGCCTTCGTAATCGTAGAAGCTGCCGATGAAGCCGATCGTCTCCTTGCCCGCGACTCCCAGCTCGGCGGCGAGCGCGGCGTCATGGGGCAAGGGCTCGCCGAACAGCCCGAGATCGACGCCGTTGGGCGAGACCATGATCTTGCCCGGATCGATCCCGCGCGCGATCAGATCCTGCCGCAGCCCTTCGCAGATCACCGCCACCGCGTCGGCGCGGCGGCAGGCGCGCGTCTCGAGCGCGCGCGTCAGCCGATATTTGAGGCTCCCTTCGGTCCCCGTCCCGTTGCCGACCGCGGCGTCCTCCCAGAAGGCGCGGATCTCGTAGATCAGCGGCAGCCCCAGCCGGTCCGCCACCCGCTGCGCCGCCATCGCCCCCAGCACCGGTGAATGCGCGTGGAGGATATCGGGCTTCCACTCGCGCGCCACTTCGCCGATCCGCTTCGCGAACGCCGAGACCTCGCGCAGCTCGCCCACGAACGGCGGCCCGCCGGCGACATGATCGGTGCGGTAGAAGCGGAGGCCGTCATAGGTCTCCTCGTCGGCATTGAACTTGCCGTGTCGCGGACCTGTTACCGCCGCGACTTCCCACCCCCGCGCGAGCTGCGCCTTGAGGATGGCGCGCGTGCGGAACGTGTAGCCGCTGTGCAGCGGCAGCCCGTGATCGAGGACGTGAAGGATGCGCATCGTAGAGGCTCCCCTGCCACGCCAGCACTTAACGGCGCGTCAACCCGCGAGGGTTATGCCGGTATCACCGATATCCAGCTCGCGCTCCTGCGAAAGCAGGGGCCCAGGGTCACCAGCGCATCGCCTGCGGCTCTGGGCTCCTGCTTTCGCAGGAGCACTGGTTGGACTGCGGCAAGGTGAAGGAGCGGCGCAGAGCCATGATCGACAATCTCTCGCTCGCGATCACGCACGGGCTGATGCTGCTCGCCGCCTTCCTGCTGCTCCGCCGCCCCGACCTCGACGACGAGAGCAGCGACGGCAAGCCCAGGCGCTGGGGTGGCAAGCCCCGTGCGTGATCTCGTCTTCGTCGCATTCCTTGCGCTCTTCATGGGGATGGGCTTTCGCAAGCCGTTCATCTTCGTGCTGGCCTATGCCTATATCGACATCGTCTCGCCCCAGCGGCTGACCTATCTGCTGCTCAATTCGGTGCCGATCTCGCTGATCGCCGTGGGGCTCGCGGTGCTCGGCTGGGCAGCGATGGACGACAAGAAGGACGTGCGCGTCGCACCCCGTCAGTTCCTGATCGTGATCCTGCTCGGCTATTGCTTCTACACCACGCTCAACGCCGACTTTAAGCTCGAGGCGCTCGGCAAATGGGACTGGGTGTGGAAGGCGCTCGCCTTCGCCGCCTTCCTCCCGCTCACCTTGCGCACCAAGCTCCGCATCGAGAGCCTGCTCCTGTTCATGATCCTCTCGGCCGCTTCCATCATCATCGTCGGCGGGATCAAGACGCTGGGCTCGGGCGGCGGCTATGGCGAGCTCAACCTGATGGTGAACAACAATTCGGGCCTCTACGAAGGCTCGACCATCTCCACCGTCGCGATCTGCATCATCCCGCTGATCGTCTGGTTCATGCGCTTCGGCACGGTCTTCCCGCCCGACTGGAAGGTGAAAGGGTTCTGCCTCGCGCTGATCTTCGCGTGCCTCCTTATCCCGGTCGGCACGTCGACGCGCACCGGCTTGCTCTGCATCGGGCTGCTCGCCTTGCTGATGATCCGCGATACGAAGCGCAAGTTCGTCTATCTCGCGGCGCTCGGCACGCTCGGTCTCGCCGCGATCCCGTTCCTGCCTTCTTCGTTCACCGAGCGGATGGGGACGATCAAGACCTACAAGGCCGACGCCTCGGCCTCGACCCGCATCGCGGTCTGGACCTGGACGATGGAGTACGTGAAGACGCACCCGATGGGCGGCGGCTTCGAGGCCTATCGCCAGAACAAGATCCGTTATGAAAAGGTCGCGGTCGAGAACGAAGGCGGCGGCGTCGCCGCGGTCGATCGCAGCGTCGAGGTCGATCAGGCGCGCGCCTATCACAGCGCCTATTTCGAGATGCTCGGCGAACAGGGCTATCCCGGCCTCGCGATCTGGCTGCTGATCAACGTCATCGGCATCTTCCGGATGGAAGTGCTGCGCCAGCGCTACCGCAAGCCCGAGCCGGGGCAGGAATGGATCTCGCCGCTCGCGGCCGCGCTCCAGAATGCGCACATCGTCTATATGCTCGGCGCGACCTTCATCGCGATCGCTTTCCAGCCCTTCGTCTACATGCTGATCGGCGCACAGATCGGACTCGACACCTATTGCGCCCGCAAGCGCGCCGAGGCGAGCTTCCGCCCGATGCGCAAGCCGCGGCCGGCGCTGGCATGACGGATTCGCAGACCCGGGCTGTTCCCCGGCGAAGGCCGGGGCCCGGTATCGAACCGCTGGCAACTGGGCCCCTGCCTTCGCCGGGGAACTGCTATCATGAAGGTTCCGCCACCAAAGGCGAATTAAAGGCGCTCACCAGCGTGCGCGGCATCGCGGCGTGGTTGGTCGTGTTCTTCCACTTGCGCCGCTCGATCGCCGACCTGCCCGATGCGGCGATGACGGTGCTCTCGAAGGGCTATCTCGCGGTCGACTTCTTCTTCCTGCTCTCGGGCTTCGTCATCTGGCTGAGCTATGGCGAGCGCATCCGCGAGCGCGGCTTCGGCGCGGTGCCCGAGTTCCTCAAGCGCCGCGTCGCGCGCATCTGGCCGCTCCATCTCTTCATGCTCGGCTTCGCGGTGATGCTAGCGGCCGCGCTCGCCGCGACCGGGCGCGGATCGGACCATTTCCCCTTCCACGAGCTGCCGCTCCACGTCGTCCTCCTCCAGAACTGGGGCTTCACCGACACGCTCGACTGGAACGACCCCGCCTGGTCGATCTCGTGCGAGCTCGGCGCCTACCTGCTCTTCCCCCTGCTCGCGCTGGCGATCGATTGGCGCCGCGTTCCCGCATGGGCAGTGCTCGCCGCGATCGGGTCCCTGCTCGTGCTGCTCCATTGGGTATTCGCCAGCCGTGGCGCGACTTCGCTCGGCCAGGCGATCCCGAGCATCGGCATCCTGCGCTGCATCCTCGAATTCGCCTGCGGCACCGCGGTCGGCGCGCTCTGGCTGCGCTGGAAGGAGCGCTGGGCGCTGCCCGCGGCGCTGAGCGCGCTCGCAGCCGCCGCCTTCGCCGCCGGCTGGTGGCTCGGCGTCCCCGAGACGCTCGCCGTCCCCGCCGCGTTCGCCGCGCTCCTGCTCGCGCTCGCACTCACCTCCGCCAAGGCCGGCAACCCGCTCGAGGCCGCGCCGATCCACTATCTCGGCGAGATCAGCTACGCGACCTATCTCGGCCATTATCTGCTCTGGTTCGCGTTCAAGCTCGCGTTCGTAAGCGACGCGCATGCGGTCGGCTGGCCGGTGATCGGCATGTTCCTCCTGCTCGTGCTCGCAAGCTCCGCGGCGCTCTATCATTTCGTCGAGCGGCCTGCGCAGCGCTGGGTCAACGGCTGGCGCCCGCGCATCCGCAGACCCGCGACAATTTGATACAACAAGAGCCTCGCATTTCCGGCCTGTTTCTATAGCCTGATCCCGGATCAGCGGCCGGGAGGGGTGTCGTGAACCGTAATGCGCTTGGCTTGGTGCTGCTGGCGGCCACCGCTGCTTGCAGCGGCGGCGGGAGTTCCTCGGGCGGCGGCACGGTGGTCGCCGCCTCGGCGCCGACCCCGACTCCGACGGTGAGTCCCAGCCCTGCCCCGACGCCCACGCCGACCACGGCGGTCGCGACCTTCACCACGCTCGATCTGGCCGCGCTCGCCAATTACGCCGCGCCGACGCTCCCCGCTTATTACGACGCGACGGTCAACGGCGACGACAACACGCCCCCGGGCAATGCGATCGACAACCGCATCGCCACGCTCGGCCGCGTGCTCTTCTACGACAAACGGCTGAGCACCACCGACACGATCTCCTGCGCCTCGTGCCACCAGCAGGCGATCGGCTTCACCGACCCGCGCCGCTTCTCGCAAGGTGTGAACGGCGCCGCCTTCACCAGCGCGCATGCGATGCGGCTGGGCAACGCCCGCTACTACCAGCCCGGCACGATGTTCTGGGACCGTCGCGCCGCGTCGGTCGAGGCGCAGGCGAGCCAGCCGATCGTCAATCCGGTCGAGATGGGCTGGGATCCCGGCGCAGGCGGCGTCGCGGCGCTGATCACCAAGATGAACGGCATCGCATACTATCCCGAGCTGTTCGCCTTCGCTTTCGGCGACGCGACGATCAGCGAAGCGCGCATCCAGCGGGCGCTGGCCCAGTTCGAGCGTGCGATGGTCGCGACGGGCAGCCGCTGGGACACGGGCTATGCCGCGGTCTTCGCGCCCGGTGCGCCCAACCGCAATCTCGGCGTCGATCTCGCCAATCTCACCGCGCAGGAGAATCGCGGCCGCCAGCTCTTCTTCGCCCCGCCCAACGCGGCGGGCGGCGGCGCGGGGTGCTCGGCATGCCACCAGGCGCCGACCTTCGCGCTCGACCAGAATTCGCGCTCGAACGGCCTCGACGCGGGCGAGACGATCGCGTTCAAGGCGCCCTCGCTCAAGAATGTCGGCCTCTCCGGCCCGTACATGCACGACGGCCGCTTCGCGACGCTCGCCGAAGTGGTCGAGCATTACGACAACGGCATCCAGATCGGCCCCGCGCTCGACAACCGGCTCCGCGCTCCCGGCGGCGCGCCGCTCCGGCTCAACCTCTCGGCGGCGGACAAGGCCGCGCTCGTCGCCTTTCTGCTGACGCTCGACGAGACCGCGCTGACGAGCGACCCGAAATTCTCGAATCCGTTTCGCTAGCCCTTCGACAGCGCATCGATCACCGCCCGGTTGAACGCCGGAATGTCGTCGGGCTTGCGGCTGGTGATCAGATTGCCGTCCACCACCACTTCGCGGTCCACCACATCGGCCCCCGCATTCTCCAGGTCGGTGCGCACCGAAGGCCAGCTCGTCACCTCGCGCCCGTCGACCACGTCGGCCTCGACGAGCAGCCACGGCGCGTGGCAGATCGCGGCGACCAGCTTCTCGTCGTCCATGAACTCGCCGACGATCTCCACTGCGCGCTCGTTCATCCGGAGCTTGTCGGGATTGCCGACGCCACCCGGCAGCACCAGGGCGTCGAACTCCGCGCTGTCGACCCGGTCCACCGTCGTGTCGGGCGTGATGCTCTCGCCCTTCTCGCCGCCTTTCTCGCCGGTGATCGGGTCGGTCTTCAAGGACGCGAGCGTCACTTGCGCGCCGGCATCGAGCAGCGCCTGGCGCGGCTTGAACAATTCGTCCTGCTCGAAGCCGTCGGTAGCGATCATCAGCACGCGCACATCGGACAGATCGGACATGAGTAACCTCCTGAAACTTCGGACCCTCAACCGGGCCGGCGAGCCGATGTTCCGGAACGATGCGCCGGGCCGCGCATTGACCGCGGCACTGCGAGGGAGCCCATGGCCAAAGACGACATCGTCTATGTCGACGATCAGGAAAGCGGAATCACGCGGCGCAAGGTCCGCCACGGCTGGGGCTATTGGGATTCGAACGGCAAGCGCATCACCGATCGCGACGAGATCGACCGGCTGAACGCGATCGGCCTGCCTCCGGCCTATACCGACGCGTGGTTCTGCCCGGATCCGCGCGGTCACATCCAGGCGACCGGCTGGGACGACAAGGGCCGCAAGCAATATCGCTATCACACGGGTTTCCGCGAAGCGCAGGAGGCCGCGAAATACGATCGCTGCGCGAGCTTCGGCGAGCACCTCCCCAAGCTCCGCGCTCGGGTCGAGCGCGACCTCAAGCTACGCGGGCTGTGCAAGGACAAGGCCGTCGCCGCGGTGGTCCGCCTGCTCGATCTCGGCACGATCCGGGTGGGCAACGAAGCATATGCGCAGGAGAACAAGAGCTTCGGCGCGACGACGCTCAGGAAGCGCCACGTCAAGGTGAAGGGCAGCACCCTGAAGCTCCAGTTCAAGGCCAAGTCGGGCAAGCTCAGGGTGATGACGATCACCGACGGATCGCTCAGCCGCTTCGTCAAGCGCTGCCAGGACCTGCCCGGCCAGCACCTGTTCCGCTGGATCGACGATGCCGGCGAAGCGCATCCGGTCACCTCGACCGACGTCAACGCCTGGATCCGCGAGGCGATGGACGAGGATTTCACCGCCAAGCACTTCCGCACCTGGGGCGCCAGCGTGATCGCGTTCGAGGCGCTCGCCACCGCCGAGGGCACGCTCGGCATCAAGGCGATGCTCGAGCCGGTGACCGAGGCGCTGGGCAACACGCCTGCGATCGCGCGCAAATCCTATGTCCACCCCGCGCTCATCGCGCTGGCGAAGGACCGCGAGGCGCAGGCGGCGTTTCGCGAGGCCCTCCACTTGCCGCGCGCATCGCGCTACCTCAATCGTTACGAACGCGGCCTGATCGCCTTCCTCGAAGACGATGCCGCACGGACGAGCAAACGCAAAAAGGCCGCATGAACAACAGCACCGGATTCCCTGCCGGCCAGGACCTCCAGGTACAGGCGCGCACCTTCTTCACCGACGCGAGCCTGTGGGTCCAGGGCCATTGGCTCAACATCCTGATCGCGGCGAGTGTCGCGGTCGGCGTCTTCTTCCTGCTCCACATCGTCCGCGCTTGGGGCATGCGGCTGTGCCGGCGCGGTGAAGGCGTCGCCAACTGGTATTCGATCCTCGGCCGCGCAGTCAGCAAGACCGGCAATTTCTTCATCGTCATGACGGCGATCCGGCTGGTCTCGGGCTATGCCGGCACGCCGCCGATCGTCGCGACCACGGTCAACTTCCTCTTCACGATCGCCGCCGTCTTCCAGGCAGCGATCTGGGTGCGTGAGATCATCTTCGGGCTGGTCGAGCACCGCACCACTGGCGAGGACGCCGCGGTGGGCTTGACGAGCGCGCTCGGCATCATCCGCCTGCTCGTCACGATCACGCTGTTCGCAATCGCCGTCGTCATGGTGCTCTCCAACGTCGGCGTGAACGTCACCGGACTCGTCGCGGGCCTCGGGGTCGGCGGCATCGCGATCGGCCTCGCCGCGCAGGGCATCTTCGGCGACCTGCTCGCCGCGCTCGCTATCATCTTCGACCGTCCGTTCAGCGTCGGCCAGAACATCAAGTACGACAATACCGCGGGCACGATCGAGGCGATCGGCCTCAAATCGACGCGCATCCGCTCGTTCGAGGGCGAGCTGCGGATCATCTCGAATCGGCAATTGCTCGACAAGGAGATCCAGAACCTAACCGACCGGACCAGGATCCGCATCCATTTCATGCTCGGCGTCGCCTATGAGACCCCGCCCGAAACGCTCGACCGGATTCCGGAGATGCTCAGGGAGATCGCCGAGGCGCATGGCGCGACAGCCGTGCGGAACGGTTTCGCCGCGTTCAGCGCAAGCACGCTCGACTACGAATATATTGTCGAGTTCCCGAGCGGAGACTGGAGCATCGCGCACCCCGGCCGCGATCGCATCGCCACCGATATCCTGCGCCGCTTCAGCGAAGCCGGGATCGCCTTCGCCTATCCCACGCAGACCAGCTACACGGCATCGCCTGACGGCACGCTTATCAACCCCTATCCCGAGGTCCAGCCGGTCGTGCGTGTCGACAAGAGCAAGGAGAGCTGACGATGTTTGCCGACATCCCGTCCTCCGCCATCGTCGCGGTCAGGAATCTCGATCGAGCGCGCGCCTTCTACGGCGACACCCTGGGCCTGCCGATCGAGCTCGACAGCGATCAGATGCTCGGCTTCCGCACCGGTGCGACCCGGCTCGACGTCTATCGCTCGGACGAGGCGGGCACCAACCGGGCCAATGCCGTGGTCTGGGGCGCGAGCGGCGACTTCGACGCCGTGATCGCCGAGCTTCGCGCCAAGGGCGTGACGTTCGAGGAATATCCCGAACTGGGCATGCAAGTCGCCGACGGCGTCCATACCGCCGGCGACTTCAAGGCCGCGTGGTTCAAGGACCCCGACGGCAACATCCTCCACGTCAACAGCGGCGGCTGACGCTCAGGCGTCGGCCAGCCCCGCCGCCTTCACGAAGATCTCCCAGCCTTCGATCGACTGGGCAAGATACTCGTCCTGCATCTCGGGGGTGAGCACCTCGACCATCCGCGTGCCTTCGATCCAGATCTCGAGCACGCCAAACACGCCGCCGCGCTTGCGGTACTTGGCGGGCCAGCCCTCGCGCTTGCAGATCGCGAGCACGTCCTCGACGCCGAGATTGGTCGCCATCGCGAAGTGCGTCGACGAGCGCGCGCCGTTCGCACCGATCACGCCATAGCCGTCCGCATCGCCTTCGCCCGCCACCAGCTCGGTCCCGCGCGGATATATTTCCACCGTGGTGTTGCGGTCGTCCCCGGCGAAGGCGACCCAGCTGCCCGCGATCACCGGCGGGAACGGGCAGGCGACGCCGCCCCACAGCTCGGCCAGCACGTGCGCGACGTGCCTGGGATCCTCGGCGTCGATCGAAACATGGAACAGCATTCTCTCACTCCCTGACCTTTGTGTGTATGGCGCGGCTAATACGCATGGCACAAACTGTGTCAATCGGGATTTGACACAAAATGTGTCGCGTTTATTGGTGAGGCTATGCACAAACGGAAATTCCTCCTCGGCGACCCGGCCAGGCCCGAAGGCTCCGACAATGCCGCGACGCGCGAGAAGATCGGCGACGCGCTGGTCGCGCTGATGGCCGAAGGCGACAAGCTGAACCACGATCGCGTCGCCGAGCGCGCGGGCGTGTCGCGCCGCACGGTCTATCGTTATTATCCCGATCAGGAGACGCTGCGCGCAGCGGTCTGGGCGCGAATCGGCCCGGCGGGCGGCATTCCCACCACGCTCGACGATGCGATCAAGGGCCTGCCCGCGCGCTTCGCCAATTTCGACGCCAAGGCCGATGCGATGAACGTGGTGATGGCGAGCGCCGAGGGCCGCGCGATCCGCAACGTGATGAAGCCCGAGCGTGTCGCCGCCTTCCGCGCGATGCTGGCCGATCGCGTTGCGGCGCTATCGGAGACGGACCAGACGCGCGCGATCGCGGTCTTCCAGTTCCTCGGCACCGCCTTCGCCTGGCGCGAGATGCGCGACCAGTGGGATCTGGACGGACAGGAAGCCGCCGCCGCGTGCAAATGGGCGGCGGAGGTGCTGCTCGCCGACCTCGAGAAGCGCGGCAGCAAGCCGCTCAGCGAGGGGCCGGCCTGACCGTTCCCCGGCGAAGGCCGGGGCCCAGTATCGAACCGCTCGCAACTGGGCCCCGGCC
>JAEWCK010000200.1 GCA_023390675.1 Pseudomonadota bacterium | reverse complement strand
GTGCGGAGCTGCTGGGCTTCCTCGAGCCGCGTGCGGATCGCCGCGATCTGGTTGTCGAGCCCGCGCAGGACCAGCCCGGGGACCTTCTTCCAGAGCAGGATCACGATGAACACCGTCATCGCGATCGAGACCCACACGGTCGCGTCGAGCACGCCGAACAGCGACGGATCGGCGTGATGCGCGCCGTTGCCGCCTTCGGCCGCAGTCAGCGCTTCGGGGCCGCTGTGCGGCACCGGCTGGCCCGCGCCGTGCGCGGCGTCGGAGAGGTTGCTGGCGACCGGATCGGCCGATGCCTGCGGATTAGCCATTGATCGCCGCCTTCACTGCCTTGCCGGCCTCCGCGGCCGTCACCTTGGCGCCCGAGACGCGCGCGACGATGTCCGCCGCGGCCTCGGCCGCAACCGCCTCGATCTCGCCCATCGCCGCCTTGCTGGCGTCGGCGATGCGCGCCTCGGCCTCGGCGATCTTCGCCTCGATCTTGATGGTGGCGGCGGCGAGCGTCTTTTCGGACTTGGCCGCGCCCTTGGCGCGCGCCTCGGCGATGCGCTTCTGGGCTGCCTCGCGCGCAGCATTCTCCTCGGCGCGCCAGCTCTCCTCGGCCTGATCGGCGGCGGCGCGCGCGGCCTCGGCGGCGGCGAGGTCGTCGGCGACGCTCTTGTCGCGCGCGTCGACGGTCGACGTCACCTTGGGCAGCATCAGCCTGCCGATCACGAAGAAGACGAAGCCGAAGGTCACGAGCAGCCAGAAGAGCTGCGACGCGAAGGTCTCGGCGAGCTGGGAAATCTGAGGCATTTCAATCCTGTCCGGTTGCGGGCCGGGTCATCCCGGCCCGAACTGGCAACAAGTTACGCGACGAAGATCAGGATCATCGCGACGACGAACGACAGCAGGCCGAGAAGCTCGGCGGCCGCGAAGCCGATGAACAGGCGGCCCTGCTGGCCATCAGCCGCGCCCGGGTTGCGCAGCGCGCCCTCGAGGAAGCTGCCGAAGACGTTGCCCACGCCGATCGCGGCCATGCCCGCGCCGATCGCGGCAAGGCCCGCGCCGATGAGCTTGGCGGCTTCGGGGCTGATCATGCTGGCGGTGGTCGGTTCCATTTGTAACTCCTGGTTCAAAAGCGTTGTGGTTTAAGTCGGTACGAAAAACTCAGTGCAAGTGCTCGGCGTCGTGGATGTAGAGCGAGGTGAGCAGCGCAAACACATAGGCCTGGATGGCCGCGACGAGCAGCTCGAGCGCCGAGATGCCGACCATCAGCACGAAGGTGGGTATGCCGACGCCGAGCCCGGGGATGAGCCCCGCATTGCCGGCGTTGATCACGAAGCCCGCGAGCACCTTCAGCAGGATGTGCCCCGCGATCATCGCGACGAACAGTCGCAGGCCCAGCGAGAATGGGCGCACCATGAAGCTGACGAACTCGACCGCAGGGATCAGCCAGATCAGCCACAGCGGAGTGCCGTGCGGCACGAACAGCGAGAAGAACTTCAGCCCATGCTTCCAGAAGCCGACGATCAGCACGATCGAGAAGCTCATGATCGCCAGCACGCCGGTGATCGTGAAATGGCTGGTGAAGGTGAAGGGATGCACGCCGATCAGCCCGAAGGGCAGCAGCCCGAGCACGTTGGCGAACAGGATGAACATGAATAGCGAGAAGATATAGGGCAGGTACTTTCGCCCGCCCTTGCCGATGCTGTCGTCGACCAGCTTGGTGATGAAGCCGGTGAAGTTCTCGACCAGCATCTGCCCGCGCGTCGGGATCACCTGGCGGCGCATGCCCATCAGCATGAACGCCCAGAGCAGGATCGCCGCGGCGGCCATCCAGATCGCCGAATTGGTCAGAACGATATGGTGACCGCCGATCGTGAAGCCCGGATCCCAGACAGTCTGGATCTCGAACTGGTGCATCGGGTCGATCTTGCCTGATTCAGCCGCCACGCTCGCTTGTCCGCCTCATTAGCCAAAGCGCCCGAAGAGTCACTCCGAGCGCTTGTTCGAAATCCTGATGATGTTCCTGAACGCAGCTATCGTGCCCAGAAAGAGCAGCGCGAGCAGGAGCCATGGGGAAGTGCCCAGAAACCGATCGAGCACCCACCCGATCAGCGCACCTCCGGCCATACCGCCGATCAGCTCGGCCAGCACGCGGTTGCCCAGGCGATAGTCGTCTTCGCCCTTGTCCTCACCGCCGCCGGCCCTGATCGCCTCGCCCGATTTGGCTCGCCGCAATCGCTCGTCGAGCGAGTTCAGTCGGGCATCCTCAGGCAAGGGGTCCAGTCCGGGCTCTTCTTCGGCCATCTCGTTCTCCCATATGCCGCTTCCGGCAGGGCGAAACGCATGCGCCTAAGGGCGAGCCCGCCAAGGCAGGGGCGCTTTAGGAAGGGGTGGCGGACGAGTCAACCATTGCGTCCGCCGCGTGTCCGGCGCACGGGGCTCGGCGGAGGGAGCACGCCATGGAGCACGCCTATCATTCGACGATCGTCTGGACCGGGAATCGCGGCGAAGGCACGCGGACCTATCGCGGATACGATCGGACCTGGGAAGTGCGCACCCCCGGCAAGCCGGTGATCCACTGCTCGAACGACCCGCTGCTCGGCGGCGATCCGGCCAGGCCCAATCCCGAGGACCTGCTCCTCTCGGCGCTCGCGGCGTGCCACATGCTCTGGTATCTGCATCTGGCCTCCAGCGCCGGAATCGTCGTGCTGAGCTATGCCGATACGCCCGAGGGCGTGGGCGAGACCGAGAAGAACGGCGCCGGCCGCTTCCTCCGCGCGACGCTGCGCCCGCGGATCGAAGTCGAGCGCGGCGCCGACCTCGCGCGGGCCGAGGCGATTCACCACGAAGTGCACCGGTTCTGCTTCATCGCCAGGTCGGTGAACTTCCCGGTCAGCTACGAGCCGGAGTTCGTAGAGATCTAAAATCCTCCCCGGCACGGGGAGGATTGGGTGGCTCTTGCGCCGCCCTCACTTCCCCCGCACAACCCGCCCATGCCCGAAACCCCCGACAATACCGGCCACCGCGCGCGCCTGCGCCAGCGGCTGTTCGAGGGAGGACCGGATGCGCTGCTCGACCACGAGCTTATCGAATATCTCCTCGCGCTCGCCATCCCGCGCCGCGACACCAAGCCGCTCGCCAAGGCGCTGCTCCACGAATTCGGCGGAATCGCCGGGCTGCTCACTGCCGATGCCGAATCCCTCGCGCGCTTCCCCGGCATGGGCGAGACCAGCGTCGCAGCGTTGAAGGCAGCGCATGCCGCCGCGCTCCGCCTGCTCCGCGCCGAGGTCGCCGAGCGCCCGGTCCTCGCCAACTGGCAGGCGCTGCTCGATTATCTCCGCGCCGACATGGCGCACCACGCAGTCGAGCGCTTCCGCGTCCTCCACCTCAACTCGCGCAACATGTTGATCCGCGACGAGCTGATGAACGAAGGCACGATCGACGAGACCGCAGTCTATGTCCGCGAAGTCGTTCGCCGCGCGATCGATCTCGGCTCGGCGGCATTGATCCTCGTCCACAACCATCCCTCGGGCGACCCCTCCCCCAGCCGCGCGGATATCGAGATCACGCGCCAGATCGCCGAGGCCGGCAAGCGCCTCGGCGTCACCGTCCACGACCACATCATCCTCGGGGCCGAGGGCCACAGTTCGCTCCGCGCGCAGGGCCTGATCTGATGCCGCGTGCGCGGCAATGGGGCTGGTTCGCGCTGATCTGGCTCGCCAGCGTCGCCGCGCTCGGCCTCGTCGCCTGGGCGATCCGCCTGTTCTTCTGACGCGCAAACGACCGCCGGAGGCAAGTCCGGCGGCCGCTCGGGAGTGCGCCATGCGTGGGGCGCGGAAAGTTACGAGGGCTGCTTCGGCGTCAGGAACACCGTCAGCTCCTGCTTGGTGATCGAAGCGCTCTTGTCGGTGTCGGCCTGCGTGAAGGCCTGCTCGCTCCAGGCGTTCGCCTCGGGCGTGCCCGGCGCGAAATTGGGCTCGGCAGCCTTGCGCAAATTGCTCATCCACGCCGCAAACTCGGTCTTGTCGAGCCCGTTATTGGCGTCCTTGTCATAGGTGCCGAAATCCTTGCCGACCGCCTGCGCGACCTGCTCCTGCGACGCAGCGGGCTGCGAAGGCTGGGCGGGCGTAGCCGCCGCGGTCTCGGCCTTCTGCGGAGTCGTGGGCTGGCCCGGCTGCGCGGCGCTCGCCGTCGCGGCGGGCTGCGCATTCGTGTCGGCCGGCGGAGAGGTCTGGGCCACGGTCGAGGCCGGAGCGCCCTGAGTCGGCTGAGCCGGCTGCGGCGCCGCCTGCGCGGTGGTCGCCTGGTCCCGCGCATTCTGCGTGCCCGGCTGGGCGTCGTCGGTCGCCGCGGTATGGGTCTCAGGCTTGGCCTGGTCCTGCGCCTGCGTCTGCTGTTGTTCCGCCTGCGTGTCAGGCTTCGGCGTCTCCTGCGCAAAGGCAGGGGCAGCAATCAGCATAGACGAGGCGAGAAGAACGTGCTTCAACATTTGAAAGGGCTCCTCTGTTTACTTCAATACAACTATTACGGTTCAGAAGTTTAATTCTGTGCAGGTTCGCATGTTCAATGCTTGATCTGGGAATGATGTTCCAGATTTCAGCCGTTGCGAGCTCGGCTCGCCCCTGCTAGTGGCCGCCTCGTCGCATTTCGTTTGCCGTGTGACGTCTTTGTCACGGCGGTCCGCGTTGAAAGGAAGCCCATGGTCCCCCGCTATTCGCGCCCCGAGATGACCGCGATCTGGTCACCCGAAGCGCGTTTCCGCATCTGGTTCGAGATCGAGGCGCACGCGACCGACGCGCTCGCCGAGCTCGGCGTGGTACCGAAGAGCGCGGCCAAAGCGCTGTGGGACTGGTGGGCGACCAATCCGGCGATCGACGTGCCCGCGATCGACGCGATCGAGGCCGTCACCAAGCACGACGTCATCGCCTTCCTCACTTGGGTCGCCGAGCATGTCGGCGAGGAAGCGCGCTTCATGCACCAGGGCATGACCAGTTCGGATGTGCTCGACACGGCGCTCGCGGTCCAGCTCGCGCGCGCCTCGGACGTTCTGATCGCCGATCTCGACAAGCTGCTCGAAGTGCTCGAGCGCCGCGCAAGGGAGCACAAGCTCACGCCGACGATCGGCCGCAGCCACGGCATCCATGCCGAGCCGGTCACCTTCGGCCTCAAGCTCGCCGAGGCCTATGCCGAGTTCAGGCGCAACCGCGAGCGCCTCGTCGCAGCGCGCGCGGACATCGCTACTTGTGCAATCTCGGGCGCGGTCGGCACCTTCGCCAATATCGATCCGCGCGTGGAGGCGCATGTCGCGGCGAAGCTCGGCCTCTCGGTCGAGCCAGTCTCCACGCAAGTCATCCCGCGCGATCGCCATGCAATGTTCTTCGCGACGCTCGGCGTGATTGCCTCGTCGATCGAGCGCCTCGCGGTCGAGGTCCGCCACCTGCAGCGCACCGAAGTGCTCGAGGCCGAGGAATATTTCTCGCCCGGCCAGAAGGGCAGCTCGGCGATGCCGCACAAGCGCAATCCCGTGCTGACCGAGAATCTCACCGGCCTCGCGCGCATGGTTCGCGGCTACGTCACGCCCGCGCTCGAGAATGTCGCTTTGTGGCACGAGCGCGACATCAGCCACTCCTCGGTCGAGCGCTATATCGGGCCCGATGCGACGATTACGCTCGACTTCGCGCTCGCGCGCCTCACCGGGGTGATCGACAAGCTGCTAGTCTACCCCGAACGCATGCAGAAGAATCTCGATCGCATGGGCGGGCTCGTCCACTCGCAGCGCGTGCTGCTCGCGCTGACGCAGGCAGGCGTCAGCCGCGAGGACGCCTATCGCCTCGTCCAGCGCAACGCGATGAAGGTGTGGGAATCGGACGGTCAGCTCTCGCTGCTCGAGCTATTGAAGGCCGACCCCGAGGTGACCGCCGCGCTGAGCCCTGAGGAGCTCGAGGACAAGTTCGACCTCGGCTACCACCTCCGCCACGTCGACACGATCTTCGAGCGGGTGTTCGCGCGCTAGCAATGTAGGGAATCGCCGATTAGCCTCTCCCCGGGCAACAGGGGCAAGGCGATGGCGAGCATCAGCGCATCGGTGGGCAGCGGCGGAGTCAACAAGTCGGCGGACGTGCTGACGGTCGAGAAGCTGCTCAACAAATATCTCGCGGCGCAGGGCGAACCCCCGCTCGCCGCCGACGGCATTGTCGATGTCGACACGATCCTCGCGATCCAGGCCTATCAGAAGGATGTCGTCGGCATCCAGAACCCCGACGGGCGGATCGATCCGGGCGGCAGGACCCGGACCGCGCTCGATTCGGGCCAGGGTTTCACGCTACTGCTTTCGGGCGGCGACTGGTGGCGCGCCAATCAGGCCAAATATCCCAACAGCAATGCGCTTGCCGATCTCGCTTCGCCCTTCCGCGAGAACGCGACTGCCTTCGTCACGGCATTGAAGGCCGCGGGCGCCGATGTGCGCGTCTCTGCCACCCGCCGCAACAAGACCCGCGCGCACCTGATGCATTATTGCTGGTGCGTCGCGAAGGGCAGCGTCGCGCCAAAGGACGTGCCCGCGGTCGCGGGCTGCGCGATCAAATGGGATCACGGCGACCTCGCAAAATCGAGGAAGGGCGCGCAGGAAATGGTCGACCTGTTCGCAATCGCCTATGAGCCCTTGCTCACCTCGAACCACATCGCCGGCACCGCGGTCGACATGACGATCGGCTGGAACGGCACGCTCAAGATCAGGGACAAGACGGGCAAGACCGTCGAAATCGGCGCACCGCGCGCCGGCGACGCCAACAAGGATCTTCACAAGGTCGGCGCGAGCTACGGCGTTCTCAAGCTCCTCAGCGACCCGCCGCACTGGAGCGCCGACGGCCACTGAGCCTGAACACCAGACTACCGTTCCCCGGCGAAGGCCGGGGCCCAGTATC
>JAEWCK010000264.1 GCA_023390675.1 Pseudomonadota bacterium | reverse complement strand
CGCGCGGCCGGCCATCTTGTCGCGGCCGCCCTTCAGGATCGCATTGACAATGGCGTGGATCGAGCCCGAGGCGATCATCATCGCCGGGGCGAGCAGCGCGGTGTTCACGCCCGGCTGGTACGGCGGAGCCACAGCCCGAGCAAGATGCGCGAGACGATCGCCGAGAGCAGCACCAGCGGCACGACGATCCACAGCAGGATCACCTGAAACGCGCCCCACTGCCCCTCGATCAGGTGATGCGCGCCGGTGAGCGCGGTCCAGGCGAGCGCGGCGATCGTGGTGAGCAGCCCCGCAACGATCCCGATGCCGATCCAGCGCCGCCACGGCGCGGCCGGATCGCGCAGCGCCCAGAGCGCGAGCGGCACGCCGATGACTGCGGCATAGAGCAGCCCGATCAGCACCAGCGTGCCCCAGGTGCGCAGGAATCCTTCCTGATCGGCATTGGCGAACAGCGCTGGAACCAGCGCCGCCGGGATCGGCCCCGCGAGCACGCAGGCAGTCAGCGGCAGCGCAGGCAAGCGGTCCCCATCGCCCATAGCTGCACTGTCGCTCAGATAGGGCGCCTGCGCAACGCCTCCGCTACGGCCGCGCTCAGGGCCTGGGCGCGCGCGGCGCGCCCTTGGCGTAGCGATCGCCATATTGGTTGCCCTGATACCAGCGCGGCGCTTCGTCGCGATCGGCAATCTCGCGCGCGATCAGATAGTTGATTCGCGCGAACTTGGCGCCGGCGTTCCAGTCGAAGGGCTGCGACACGTCGTCGTTGACCTGATGGTAGTGCGACTTGAGGAAGTCGCGGAACGCCTTCTCGCCGCCATTCTTGAACCCCGTGACGAGAAACACCGAAGGCACGCCGGTCTTGACGAAGCTGTAATGGTCCGAGCGCACGAACAGATTCTCCTGCGGCATCGGATCGGGGGAGAGCGTCACGCCCATCCTGGCGCCGGCGGCGGCGACGATCGGCCCCAGCGTCGAATGCTCGGCGCCAAACGCGACCACGTCCTGAAAGTCGTAGAGCAGGATCGGCATGTCGAGATTGACGTCGGCGACGATCTTGCCGCTGCCGATTGTCGGGTGGCGCGCGAAATAATCCGAGCCGATCAGGCCTTCTTCCTCGGCGCCCAGCGCGAGGAACAGGATCGAGCGGCGCGGCGGTTTGCCGCTCTGCGCGAAGGCGCGCGCCGCCTCGAGCATCGTCGCGACGCCCGCTGCATTGTCCATCGCGCCGTTGAAGATCGGGTCGCGGCCCTGGCGCTTGTCGAGCCCGAGATGGTCGAGATGCGCGGAGAGCACGACATATTCGTCCTTCAGCGCAGGATCCGAACCCGGCAGGACGCCGATGACGTTGGCGGTCCGCACGGTCTGCGCGCCGACCTTGAACGGGACGAGCTGGAACCAGTCCTTGACGTCGCCGCCAGGCTTGAGTCCCAATTTGGCGAAGCGATCGGCGACCCAGGCGGCGGCAGTGAAATAGCCGGTGGCGGCGGCGAAACGGCCTTCGAGCTTGTCGTCGGCCAGATAGGTCACGTCGGCGCGGATGCGCTCGGCGCTGAACTCGGGCTCGGCGGGCGCGGGGGCCTGTTGGGCGGCAGAGAGCAGCAGCGCCATCGGAAGCGCGGCGAGCAGGGCGCGTAGTTTCATGCGATGTCCTTGGGAAAGCAGCCGGATATGGCGTCAGGCTAGCGCAAAAAGACGGCCGCGCAAGCCGCTCAGGTCACCAGCTTGCGCAGGCTGTCGATCGTGTCGGCCTCGTTCGCGGGCTTGTCGTTGCGGATGCGGGCAATGCGGGGAAAGCGCATCGCGAGCCCCGATTTATGGCGCTTCGACAAATGGATCGAATCGAATGCGACTTCGAGGACAAGGCTCTTGTCGGTCTCGCGCACCGGGCCGAACCTGTTGACCGTGTGGTTGCGCACATAGCGGTCGAGCCATTTCAATTCCTCGTCGGTGAAGCCGAAATAAGCCTTGCCGACGGGAAGCAACTCGCCTTCCTCGGTCCACGCGCCGAAGGTATAGTCCGAATAGAAGCTGCTGCGCTTGCCCGAGCCGCGCTGCGCGTACATCAGCACGCAATCGGCTGTCAGCGGATCGCGCTTCCATTTGTACCACAAGCCCGTCCGCCGCCCGGCGACATAAGGCGAATCGCGGCGCTTGAGCATCACCCCTTCGATCGAGGCGTCGCGCGCGCCCGTGCGGATTTCCTCGAGCCCGGCGAAGTCGTGCGCCTCGATCACTGCCGAGACGTCGAAGCGCTCGGGATCGAGGCGCCGGGCAAAGCCTTCGAGGCGCTCGCGGCGCGCGGCCCAGCCGAGCTCGCGCAGGTCCTCTGCGCCGTCGAACAATATGTCGTAGAGCCGGACGAAGGCGGGATAGTCGGCAAGCGTCTTCGCGCTCACCAGCTTGCGCCCGAGTCGTTGCTGGAGCGCATTGAAGCTCGCCGCTTCCCCGCCCTGGAACTCGCCCTTCACCAGCAGCTCGCCATCGAGCACGCCCGGAGTCGCGAAGGCCGCGGCGACTTCGGGGAAGCTGTGGGTGATGTCGTCGCCCGCGCGGCTGTAGAGACGGGTCTGATCCGCGACATGGACGAGCTGGACGCGGATGCCGTCCCATTTCCACTCGGCGGCATAATCGGCGAGGTCGACTTGCGTGTCCTCCAGCGGGTGCGCGAGCATGAAGGGGCGGAAGACGGGGACGTTGCTCGGGCTGGGCCGCTCGCCGCGCCCCTCGGCCCAGTCGAACAGCGGCAGATAGGGCGGGGCGAGCCCGTGCCACACTTCCTCGACCGCATCGATATCGAGTCCGAACGCCTGCGCGAGCGCGGTCTTGGCGAGCCGCGCCGAGACGCCGACGCGCAGCGCGCCCGTAGCGAGCTTGAGCAGCGCGAACCGCTCGTCGGCCTCGAGCCGGTCGAGCATGGCCGCGAGCGCCGCGGGGGCGTCGGACTTGGAGATCGTGCCCAATGTCGCCACGACCTCCGACAGCGTCAGCGGCGCGCTTTCTTGCGGGGGCGCCGGCGGCTCGGGCCACAGCAAGGCTATCGTTTCCGCCGAATCGCCGACGAAATCGCGGCTCATTGCGTACAAGACCGGGTCGACTCGCGCCTCGACCAGCCCCCGGATCAGCGCCGGCTTGACCGCAGGCAGGTCGAGCGTTCCCGTCAACGCCGCCATCGCCCACCCGCGATCGGGATCGCGAGTGTAAACCAGATATTCTCCAATCAGCCGCAACTTGGCGTTGCGCGACCGCGTGTAGATCAGTCCGTCGAGCAGGTCGGCAAAGGCGCGCATGGGTAGCGCAACTCATGGCGTAACCGAAACGCTCCGGCTAGCCTCGCGCGAATGATCCGCAAGCTGCTCCTCGCCGCCCTCATGCTCGTCATGCTGGCCGGCGGGCTGATGATCCACATGTATCGCGAGGCACGCGCCGATCCGATCGTTCGCCAGGCCGAGATCGCGCTGCCGGGCCTTGCGGGGACCGGCATGCGCGTAGTGCTGATCAGCGACATCCATATCGGCATGGCCGCAATGGACGCGGAGCGGCTGGAGCGGATCGTCGGCCAGATCAACGCGCTGAACCCCGATCTCGTACTGATAGCGGGCGACTTCATCTTCGGGCACGATCCGAACGGCGCGGCGAAGCTTGGTGAAGCGATGGTCGCGCCGCTCGCCCGGCTGCATCCGCGGCTCGGCACCGTGGCGGTGCTCGGCAATCACGACCACTGGACCGGCGCCGCGGCAGTGCGCAGCCAGCTTGCACGGGCGCATGTGATCGTGCTCGAAAATAGCGCCCGCGCGTTCGGGCCGATCGCGCTCGGCGGAGTAGACGACGATTTCAGCCATCATGCCGATGTCGCGGCGACACTGCGATCGGCGCGCGCACTGGGCAAGCCGATCGTGCTGTTTTCCCATTCGCCCGACATCGCACCCGCGCTGCCCGCCGACGCTACGCTGCTTCTCGCCGGGCACACGCATTGCGGGCAGGCAATGCTGTTCGGGCGGCACGTCGTTCCGCCCGTCAGCCGCTACGGGACGCGCTATCTGTGCGGGCTGGTGCGCGAGGGGCGCCGCACGGTGATCGTCACCGCGGGGCTCGGCGCGAGCGGCGTGCCCTTCCGGATCGGGGCACCACCCGATCTGTGGCTGGTCACGCTGCGCAGTCGCTAGCCCTTGCGGCTGGCCTCGAACAGGAACCAGGCGCGCTCTTCGGCCTGATCGGTCCAGTCGTCGACGATCCCGCTGGTGGCGTTGTCGCCCGCAGCCTCGGCGGCTTCCTTGACGGTGCGGAAGCTCTCGACAAGCTTGAGATTGTCGTCGCGCAGTTCGCTCAGCATGTCGCCCGGCGCGACGAAATCGCTGTCATTGTCCTTGAGCGTCTGGCGGCGCGCGATGTCGCCCACCGAGCGCAGCGTGACGTTCCCGGTCTTGCGCACGCGCTCCGCGATCGCATCGGTGATCCCATAGATCTGCGCAGCCTGATCGTCGAGCAACAGGTGATAGTCGCGGAAATGCGGGCCCGAGACGTGCCAGTGGAAGTTCTTGGTCTTGAAATACAGCGCGAAGCAATCGGCGAGCGCGCTGTTGAGCGCGTCGGCGACGCTCTTCGTGTCGTTGCGATTGAGGTCGGTCGGCGTCTTCAGCGCCGGACTGGTGTTGGTCATGTCATGCTCCCGCTGGAATCGGTTCGGGTCTACAACGACACGCATATAGTGCCGGGTCCGCCCGCGGCCACGGATTTTCGCCGATCAGCGTGATCGAACTTCTCAGATGAGCCGCACGGCGCCCAAGCCGATCCACGCGCCCGCGGCGAGCATCAACAGGCTCGATCCGATCCGCAGCCAGCGGAAGTTGATTTGCTTCCAGCTCAGCTCGCCGAGCACCGAGGCGACGAAGCCGACCCCGAAGGCGCCGATCGTAGCGCCCGCTGCGGCGAACCAGGGCTGGCCATGCGTCGCGAGCGCGAGCGTGAAGAACTGGGTGCGTTCGCCCAGCGCGAGCGTCAGGATCGCGAAGAAGGTGGAAAATAGCGTGCCGAGCTTCCAGCCTTCCAGCCAATCCTTGAGCCGCGAACGGAATAGCCCGCCAAATCCGCCGAGCACGAGCGCGACGGCGAGGAGCAGCGCCTTGGCGTTGGGGGTCATCATCGGCGCCATCGCCATGCCGGCGGCGGCCGCGGCGAAATTGCCCGCGGCGTGCGCGAGGAGTGCGCCCAAGGCGACCAGCAGCGGGCGGCCATAGCGGTCCGCGAGCAACGCCGCCGCCATTGCCGGCCTCTCGCCGAGCTGGGTGATCACGGCCAGCAGGAAGGCCGGGACGATCGCTTCCAATGGGGCCTCCCTCAGACCGGCAGTCTCCTCCCTCGCGGTTAAAGCTGCGTGAACCCTTGCGCGCCTTGACTTTTGCCCCGGACTCGCGCACTGGCCCCCACCTGAAAGCGGTGCGCCCGGCGCGCCGCTCTTTTCATTTTTTTGATTCAAGGGTTTTCGGGTCATGGCCAAGCCGACCACTGTCAAGATCAAGCTCGTCAGCTCGGCGGACACGGGCTTCTTCTACGTCACGAAGAAGAATCCGCGCACCCAGACCGAGAAGCTCAGCTTCCGCAAGTACGATCCCGTCGCGCGCAAGCACGTCGAGTTCAAGGAAGCCAAGATCAAGTAAGCCGCGGTCCCGCGCCAGCGGGAACCGAGCGAAGAGCCCCGCGCCCGATCAGGGTTGCGGGGCTTCTTGCGTTTCGCTCGCCATCAATGCGCGTACTTCCTCCATGAAACGCGCGAGGCTGATCGGCTTGGAGACATAGGCGTTCGCGCCCGCCGCGCGAATCCGCTCCTCGTCCTCGCGGCCCGCATAGGCAGTCACCGCCATGATCGGGATCGTGCGCAGCGCCGAATCGAGCTTCATCTGCTGGATGAGCTCGAGCCCGGTCACATGCGGCATCTGGATGTCCATCACCACGAGCTGCGGATCGAAGTCGCGCGCCCGGGCCACGGCCTCGCGGCCGTCGCGCACCGGCTCCGCGGCATAGTCGTGCGCACGCAGCAGATCGCAGAACAGCTTCAGATTGAGTTCGTTGTCCTCGACAACGAGCACCCTTTTTGCCACGCGGACCCCCGTTGAACCCAAGGGACGATGTAGGGGATGGTGGCCGCCGAAACAAATGCCGAAGCACTGGCGCTCCAGGCCTTGGTC
>JAEWCK010000159.1 GCA_023390675.1 Pseudomonadota bacterium | reverse complement strand
CGAGCTATGCGCCGGATATGCTCAACGCCGCGCAGCAGGCGATGGAGAAGGGCCGGCGCGAAGGCGCGCGCATCTGGCCCGAGGCGGAGGCCTTCGCGGCGAGCCCGTCGGACTCGATCGACTATGCCGTGATGGAGAAGGCGCCGCGCGTCGCGGTGGTGCCGGTGGCGATGGGGTGGAGCGATGTCGGCAGCTGGGACGCGCTCCACGCGATCAGCGTGTCGGACGAAGGCGGCAATGTCGTGCGCGGCGATGCCGTGGTGATCGACAGCGGGAACTGCCTGGTCCGCGCCGAGCCCGGCAAGCGCGTCGCGCTGGTGGGCGTCGCGGACCTGATCGTGGTGGCGTCGGGCGACGACGTACTGGTCCTGCCGCGCGGGCGCAGTCAGGAGGTCAAGAAGATCATCGAGGCGATGAAGAAGGGCTGACGATTGCAATCGTGGCGCGCGGCGGTAGGCTTTCCCGTCAGGGGAGACAGGCCGTGGCGAGCGTGAATGCAGTGTCCGCCTGGCCGGATCGCATCCGTCTTCCGTTCGCCTTCGATCCCGCGCAGCTCGCCGAAGAAGCCGCGGCGCTCGGCGCCGACGCGTGGACCGCGCATTTCGTGCCGCAGAATTATGAAGGCGAATGGAGCGCGTTGCCGCTGCGCGCCAGGGCGGGCGCGACGCATCCGGTGATGATGATCTATTCGGATCCGGGCGCTACAGACTTCGTCGATACGCCGCTGCTCGCGCGCGCGCCGCGCCTTGCCGCCGCGATTGCGGCTTTCCGCTGCCCGGTCCATGCGGCGCGGCTGATGCGGCTCGCGCCGGGATCGACGATCAAGGAGCATCGCGACCATGATCTCGACGCGGCGCTCGGCCGCGCGCGCATCCATGTGCCGATCGCAACCAACAGCGATGTCGAGTTCCTGCTCAACGGCACGCGCGTCGAGATGGCGGCGGGCGAGGCCTGGTATTTGCGCCTCGCCGATCCGCATGCGGTGTTCAACCGGAGCGAGAGCGCGCGCATCCACCTGGTGATCGACGTAATGGTGGACGACTGGCTGGCCGGCCGGCTCGTGGAGGGGCTCGGGGCGTGACCAGCGCATGCGCGCTGTGCGGCAGGCCGCTCGGCGCGCGCACCGAATGGCACCATGTCGTGCCGAAGAGCCGCGGCGGGCGCGAGACTGTTCCGCTCCACCCGATCTGCCACCGAACGATCCATGCGAGCGCGTCGAACGCCGAGCTGGCGCGGCTCGGCCCGAGCCTCGACGCGCTCAGGGAACGCGAGGATATCCGCCGCTTCGTCGCGTGGATCGCGGACAAGCCGCCCGATTTCCACGCGCCGACGCGGCGGAAGCCGTCCTAGGCGAGCAAAGCCTCGGCCTGGTCGAGCACGTTCTTGAAGTCCGCGACCAGCGCCCGGTACGGGGCCGGGCTCGCCATATCGAGGCCGGCGCGCTTGAGGATGTCGACCGGATAGTCCGAGCCGCCCGCCTTGAGCACCGAGAGATAATTGTCGCGCTCCTTCGGCCCGCCCTTGAGGATCGCCTGGGCGAAGTAAGTCGCCGCGGCGATGCAGGTAGCGTACTGATAGACGTAGAAGCTCGTATAGAAGTGCGGGATGAACGCCCATTCGTTCCCATAGACGGGATCGAGCCCCATGTTCGGCCCGTGATAGCGCTTGAGCAGGTCGAAATAGATCGACGTGAACTTCTCGCCCGACAGCCCCTCGCCCGCTTCCGCCTTGTCGTGCGCGATCAACTCGAACTCGGCGAACATCGTCTGGCGGTAGAAGGTACCGCGATAATTCTCCATCTGCTGGCCGAGATAGAAGAGCTTCTCCTCTTTCGTCTTCGCCTGCTGGAGCATGTGGTGGACCAGCAGCTGCTCGTTGCAGGTCGAGGCGATCTCGGCGAGGAAGATCGGATAATCGGCCTTGTCGTAGACCTGCGTCGAATTGGCGAGCAGCGAGTGGAGCGCGTGGCCCCATTCGTGCGCGTAGGTGCTGAGGCCGTCGTACTTGTTGCTGAGGTTGAGCAGCAGATAGGGGTGCACTTCATAGGCGCCGGGCTGCATGTACGCGCCGGGACGCTTGCCGGGGCGCGGCCACGGATCCATCCACTTCGCCGCGGTCGCCTTGGCGATGCGCGACTGATAATCGGGGCCGAGCGGCTTGACCGCCTCGAGCGTGGTGGCGCGCATCTCGTCGAGCGTGAAGCTGCGGTCGAGCGACACCAGCGGCGGATAGATGTCGTAATAATGGATGTCGGGCAGCTTGAGGATGCGGCGGCGCAAGTCGAAATAGCGGTGGAGCTGGGGCAGGCCCGCGTTCGCCTCGGCGACCAGCGTGCGATAGACCGCCTCGGGGATGTTGTTGCCGGAAAGCGCGCGGGCGAGCGAGGTCGGGTACTTCCGCGCCTTGGCGTAGAAGATGTCGCCCTTCACCTTGGCCGAATAGGTCGCGCCGAACGAGTTCTTGAAATTGCCGTGCGCGGTCCAGAAGGCGTCGAACACTGCCTTGCGGTCCTCGCGGTTGGGCGCGTCGCGGTTGAGCGTGTAGCCCTGCGAATCGAGGCGGACTTCCTTGCCGGTCGACAGCTTGATCGTCGGCCAGGGAATGTCCGACGAGCGCAGCTGCCCCGAAATGTTGCCGGGCGCGGCGAGCGGCGAGCCGGCGCTGGCGAGCAACGCCTCGCCTTCGGGCGAGAGGGTGTGCTCGGCCTGGCGGATCGTGTCGGCGAGGTAGAAGTCGAAGCGCGTCTTGAGGATCTGGTTGGCGGCGAGGAAGTCCTCGAGCTTGGCCTTGCCGAGCTGGAGCAGCTCGGGCGAGACCCACGAGGTCGCCTCGCCATAGGCCGTGAACAGGTCGCGCGCCTGGGCGAGCTTCTCCTGATTGGCCGAGACGCGGACGTCCTCGTCGCCCTTCAGCGCGGCGTAGACGTAGATGCGGCCGATCGTCTTGCCGAGATCGGACTGGAGGACGAGCGCCTGCGCCAGCACGTCGGCGCTCTCGCCGAGCTTGCCCTTGTACTTCTCGATCCCCGGCACCGCGGCGAGCGCAGCCTTGCGCGCCGCCTCCCAGGCCGCGTCGTCGGGATAGATTTCGGTCAGGTCCCACATCGGCGTGGCGGCGGCCGCGTCCTGGCCCCATGCGGGCATGGCGGTGGCGAGGCCGGCGAGCGCGGCGGCGGCGAGCGCTTCGCGGCGCGTCAACTGAGTCATTGGGTGCTTCCCCGAGAGGGCACCGGTAGGCACGGCGCCAGGTTTTGGATGGCGCCAGTCTGTCGCGATCCGGCGCGCAAGGGAAGCATTTTGTGCGTTAGTTGCTCAACACACCCGCGGTCGGATCGGGCAGCGCCAGCGATTCCTTGAACTCGGAATGCGAGATCGCGATCCAGTCGCGCTTGTTGCGGCGCTTCATCGGCGTACCGCAATATTTGCAGCGGCTGACATAGGTCTCGCCGCACCCGGTACGCTGAACCAGCCTTTCGGAGCGCTGGTGCTTGCCCTTGAAGCACCGGAGCCGGCCGACGAGCCAACCAAACATGTACAAGATTCCCCGTGTTTTCCTGCATCTGGACGATCCGGCGGCGAGGGGTCAAGCCGGCGCGTGATCCGGATCGGCGTAAATGCGCATTAAGCAGAAAGGGCCGGGAAACCCCGGCCCTTTCGCTTTGATCGAGCAGATCGAAGGACCTAGAAGTCCATCCCGCCCATGCCGCCACCGGGCATCGCCGGCATTGCGGGCTTGTCTTCCGGCAGCTCGGCGACCGTGGCTTCGGTCGTGATGAGCAGGCCGGCGACCGAGGCCGCATTCTGCAGCGCGGTGCGGACCACCTTGGTCGGGTCAATCACGCCGGCGGAGACGAGGTTCTCGTACGTGTCGGTCGCGGCGTTGAAGCCGAACGAGGTGTCGGCCTGGTCGAGCAGCTTGCCCGACACGACCGCGCCGTCATGGCCCGCGTTCGCGGCGATCTGGCGGACGAGCGCGGTCAGCGCGCGGCGGACGATGTCCACGCCGCGGGTCTGGTCCTCATTGTCGCCCTTCACGCCCTCGAGCGCCTTGGTCGCGTAGAGAAGCGCCGTGCCGCCGCCGGGGACGATGCCCTCTTCAACGGCCGCGCGGGTCGCGTGGAGCGCGTCGTCGACGCGGTCCTTGCGCTCCTTCACCTCGACTTCGGTGGCGCCGCCGACCTTGATCACGGCCACGCCGCCGGCGAGCTTGGCGAGGCGCTCCTGGAGCTTCTCGCGGTCGTAATCGCTGGTGGTGACTTCGATCTGCTGGCGAATCGCCTCGGTGCGGCCCTTGATCGCCTCGGCGTCACCCGCGCCATCGACGATGGTGGTGTTGTCCTTGTCGATCGTGACGCGCTTGGCGGTGCCGAGCATGCCGAGCGTGACGCTCTCGAGCTTGATGCCGAGATCCTCGCTGATGACTTCGCCCTTGGTCAGGATCGCGATGTCCTCGAGCATCGCCTTGCGGCGATCGCCGAAGCCCGGCGCCTTGACCGCCGCGACCTTGAGGCCGCCGCGCAGCTTGTTGACGACGAGCGTGGCCAGCGCCTCGCCCTCGATGTCCTCGGCGATGATCAGCAGCGGACGGCCCGACTGCACCACCGCCTCGAGGATCGGCAGCATCGCCTGGAGCGACGACAGCTTCTTCTCGTGGATCAGGATGTAGGGGTCGTTGAGCTCGACCTGCATCTTTTCTGGATTGGTGATGAAATAGGGCGAGAGGTAGCCGCGGTCGAACTGCATGCCCTCGACGACGTCGAGCTCGAATTCGAGACCCTTCGCCTCTTCGACGGTGATCACGCCTTCCTTGCCGACCTTCTCCATCGCTTCCGCGATCTTCTCGCCGACTTCTTTGTCGCCATTGGCCGAGATGATGCCGACCTGCGCGATCTCGTTCGAGCCCGCGACGGCCTTCGAGCGGCCCTTCACGTCCTCGACGACCTTGGCGACGGCGAGATCGATGCCGCGCTTCAGATCCATCGGGTTCATGCCGGCCGCCACCGACTTCATGCCCTCGCGGACGATCGCCTGGGCGAGCACGGTGGCGGTGGTGGTGCCGTCACCGGCGATGTCGTTGGTCTTCGAGGCCACTTCGCGCACCATCTGGGCGCCCATGTTCTCGAACTTGTCCTTGAGCTCGATCTCCTTGGCGACGGTGACGCCGTCCTTGGTGATGCGCGGCGCGCCGAAGCTCTTCTCGATCACGACGTTGCGGCCCTTGGGGCCGAGAGTCACCTTCACCGCGTCGGCGAGGATGTCGACGCCGCGCAGGATGCGCTCACGCGCGTCGCGGCTGAATTTTACGTCCTTGGCTGCCATTTGACTGCCCTTTCCTGTTCAGAATTTCACTAAGTTCGCGCTTGTCGCTTACAAAAAGCGGCGTGAAGTTCAGCCGACGATGCCGAGGATGTCGCTTTCCTTCATGATCAGCAGGTCCTCGCCGTTCAGCTTGACCTCGGTGCCCGACCACTTGCCGAACAGGATGCGGTCGCCGGCCTTGACGTCGAGCGGCGTGATCTCGCCCTTGTCGTTCTTGGCGCCCGAACCGGCGGCGACGACTTCGCCTTCCTGCGGCTTTTCCTGCGCGGTGTCGGGGATGATGATGCCGCCGGCGGTCTTCGCCTCGGCTTCGACGCGGCGAACAAGCACGCGATCGTGCAACGGACGGAAGTTCATTGCCCTTGATCCTCACTATGGTTGAAACTTCTTAGCACTCAGTCCCCCCGAGTGCTAACGGAGGCGCATATGCGTAGCGACCGCGGATTCGTCAACGGGAGCCGCAACGATTTTTTGCGCTGTATTGCGCGGGCAATACAGTCGTTTACTCGCTATCCGGCATCTAGTAGGCAGGACGCGCATTTCCATAAGGGAGCGGCACATTGAAGCTCGTTCGAGGCGCCTGGAAGATATTGGTGGGGATCAAGGACTTCCTGGTCCTCGTCTTCATGCTGCTGTTCTTCACCGCGCTTTTCGCGCTGCTCTCGGCGCGCCCCAACCCTGCGGCGATTCGCGACGGGGCGCTGGTGGTGGCGCTCGACGGGGTGCTCGTCGAGCAGCCCGACGATCCCGATCCGCTGGCCAATTTCGGCGGCGGGCGCGCGACGCATCAGGTGCGGCTGCGCGACGTGGTGCGCGCGCTCGACGTGGCGCGGACCGACAGCCATGTGAAGGCCGTGGTGCTCGACCTCGATCGCTATATGGGCGGCTATCCCGCCGCGGCAAGCGAAGTGGCGGACGCGGTGCAGCGCGTCCGCGCGGGCGGCAAGCAAGTGCTGGCCTATGCCACTGCCTATACCGACAGCGCCTATCTGATCGCGGCCAACGCGAACGAGATCTGGGTGCATCCAATGGGCGGATCGATCTTCCGCGGCCCCGGCGGCACCCAGCTCTATTACAAGGGGCTGCTCGACAAGCTCGGCGTCAATGCGCACGTCTACAAGGTCGGCAAGTTCAAGTCGGCGGTCGAGCCCTATATCCGCGCCGACATGTCGCCCGAGGCGCGCGAGGCCAATGACGCGCTCTATGGGGGCATCTTTGCGCAGTGGCAGCAGGCGGCGGCGAAGGCGCGGCCCAAGGCGAAGCTCGCCGATTTCCTCCAGCGCCCGGGCGATATGATCGCGGCGGCGGGCGGCGACATAGCGCAGGCCAATCTCAATGCGGGAATCGTCGACAAGCTCGGCGACCGGCTGGCGTTCGGCAAGCGCGTCGCGGAACTGGTCGGGCAGCGCAGCGGCAAGCCCGCGGGCAATTTCAATGCGATCCGGCTCGCCGACTTCGTCGCGGCCAATCCCGCCCCGAGCGGCGGCAATGCGATCGGCGTGATCACGGTGGCCGGCGAGATCGTGGACGGCAAGGCCGGGCCGGGCACCGCGGGTGGCGACACGGTGAGCGGGCTGCTGCTCAAGGGGCTGGCGGAGCGCAACCTGAAAGCGCTGGTGGTGCGCGTCGATTCGCCGGGCGGATCGGCGCTCGCTTCCGAGCAGATCCGCCAGGCGATCCTGCAGGCCAAGGCGCAGGGGCTGCCGGTCGTGGTCTCGATGGGCAGCCTCGCGGCCAGCGGAGGCTATTGGGTGTCGACCGCGGGCGACACGATCTTCGCCGAGCCCAACACGATCACCGGATCGATCGGCATCTTCGGCGTGCTGCCGACCTTCGAGAACAGCCTCGCCAAGATCGGCGTGACCAGCGA
>JAEWCK010000263.1 GCA_023390675.1 Pseudomonadota bacterium | reverse complement strand
GTTCCGCCCCCGCCGCTCGCTGCGGCCTATGAGCGGGCGTTGTTCGCGGCAGCCGAGCCCGAAACGCCGCCGCAGGATGCGCCCGCGCTGATCGGCATCGTCGGCCGTCTCGACGCCGATGCCGTCGCGCTGGTGAAGGGCACCGATGGCGCGACGCGTGCGTTGCGCATCGGCGAGAGCGTCGATGGCTGGAGCTTGGCAAGCCTCGCGATCGACGCGGCCTTCTTCACGCGCGGCGGCGAGCGCGTGCGCGTGCCGCTCCCGATCACGCCCGATCAGTAGATTCCGTCGATTTCCACGGTCAGCCGCGGTGTCGGCGGCGCAAGCAACAGGCTGTTGCGGCGCGTATTGGCGATCTCGTCCGAGCGCAGCCGGGCGTATTTGTCCTTCGCCGCCGCAGCCGCATCCGCGCCGTCGCGCAGGATCGTGGGCTTTAGGAAGATGAACAGCGTGCGCTTCTGGTGCTGTTCGCGGCGGCTCTTGAACAGCTCGCCTACGATCGGGATGTCGCCAAGGATCGGCACCTGCTGGCGCGTGTCGGTGTAATCGTCGCTGATCAGCCCGCCGAGCACGATCGTCTTGCCGTTGTCGGCGAGCACGGTGGTGTTGATCGCGCGGCGATTGGTGACGAGGTCGGCCGCGGCGGCAGTCTGGGTCGCTGCGATCGACGACGCCTCCTGATTGACCTGCAGCCGGATCGTGTCGCCGGCATTGATCCGCGGCAGGATGCGCAGCGTGATGCCGACGTCCTTGCGCTCGATCGTGGTATAGGGATTGACGTTGCTGCCGCTGGTCAGGATCGATCCGGTGACGAGGGGCACGTTCTGCCCCACCACGATCTCCCCGACGACATTGTCGAGCGTCGTGATCTGCGGCGTCGAGAGCAGATTGGCGCGGGTCGATGCGCCCAGCGCTTGCACGAGGATCGAGAAATCGTCGCCGATCGCGACGTTCGCAGTGAGGCCCGGCCCGAGCAGCGATCCCGCAGGCACACCGAGCGCCTTCAGGATGTTGCCCATCGAAAAGCCGCTGCCGCTCGGATCGAACGACGTCGCCGCGCCTTCGACCTGGTCGAGCACGGCGCCGCTGGTGCCGAGCTGCACGCCCAGCGCTTCGGCATCGTCGCCGGTGATCTCGGCGATCGCAGCCTCGATCTGCACTTGCGGACGGCGAACGTCGAGGTCGCTGATCAACCCCTCGATCGAGGCGATGGCGGCGGGCGTGCCACGCACCACTACGGCGTTCAATTCGGGCGCGGGCTGGACGGTGAGATCGGGCGTCGAAAAGCCCTGCGGCGTCGGCGCGGGCGTGCCCGTCATCTGCGGCTGGCTCGGCGCAGTGGCGCCGGTGGTCTGCGCGACGCCCGTCGCGCTGTTGGGAAGCGTGGTGGGCAGCTGCGACGAATATTTGGCGAAGGGATTGCCGCCGCTGTCCGAAAGACTGCGCGCGATTGGATTGTCCGGCGATTCGCCCTGGCCCAGCACGCCGCGCAGCACTTCGGTCACGGTCTCGGCATCGGCATAATTGAGGCGGAACATCCGCGTGATCGGAGTCGCCCCGCCCGGCGCGTCGAGCGTCACCAGCATCTTGCGCGCGTCCGCCACCATCGCGGGCGTGCCGCGCACGATCACAGTGTTGCTGCGCACATCCGCCGCGACGCGCGCGCCGTCTCCAAGCACCGTGGTCAGCGCCTGCGCGACATCGGGGGCATTGCCATTGCGGAGCGTGAAGGTCGCGAAGGTCGCGCCGCCGCCGCCATCTAGCTGATGCGCGATCGCTTCGACGCGGCGGACATTGTCGGCATAATCGGTGATCACGACGGCGTTGGGACTGGTCAGCGGCTCGACGCTGCCAAAGGTGGCGACAAGCGGGCGCAGCATGCGCGCGACATCGGCTGAGGGGACGTTCGCGAGGCGCACCATCCGCGTCACCAGCTCCTGGCCCGCCGCGCCGCGGCTCGGCACGCCGCCGTCGCGCACCGCGTTGGCGGCGGGAACGACGCGCCATGCCCGGCCCGAGCGCACCGCGGCAAAGCCGTTGGCGCGCAGCACCGACTGGAACAGCTCCCAAACCCCCGCGGGCGTCAGCGGCGTCGCCGAGGTCACCGTCACGACGCCTTTGACCGAGGGATCGAGGATCAGCGTGCGGCCCGTGATCCGCGAGATCTGGTCGGCGACGTCGGCGATCTCGACGCCGCGCATGTTGATGACGACATCCGCGGTCTGCTCCTGCGCGGCGGGCGGGGCGGTCTGCGCCACGGCGTCCATGGCGGCGCCGGCGAGCGCGAGGGCGGCGATGGCGGTGCGAATCTTCACGGAGCAGCCTTTTAGCGGAGCGGTACGGTAAGCGTCAGTCGCTTCCCGTCGCGGAGGATCTGGATCTGGGCGGAGCCGCTGGCCTGGGCCGCGACGAGCGCGCCCTGTGCGGCGGCAGGATCGGAGAGCGGCGTGCCGTTGACCGACTGTATGACGTCGCCTGCGAGCATCCCCGGCGGACCGTTGGCGCCGACGCGGTAGCCTCCCGAAGCAGGGCTGGCGTCGAAACGCTGGAGCAGCGCTTGGGCGTTGGCGGGCGGGGCCGCGGCGACGGGAGGCGCGGCGGGCACTTGCGTCGCGCCGGGGACG
>JAEWCK010000146.1 GCA_023390675.1 Pseudomonadota bacterium | reverse complement strand
TCGACACGACGATCGCCAACGTCGCGATCCCGCACATGCAGGCGTCGCTCGGGGCGACGCGCGACACGATCAACTGGGTGCTGACGAGCTATATCGTCGCATCGGCGATCGCGATCCCGATCACCGGCTGGCTTTCGGACCGGATCGGCTCGCGCAACCTGTTCCTGATCGCCACGGTGGGTTTCGTCGTCGCCTCGGCGATGTGCGGCGCGGCGCAGACGCTGGAGCAGATGGTCGCCTTCCGCATCCTGCAGGGGATCACCGCGGCGTTCCTCAATCCGCTCAGCCAGACGGTGATGCTCGACATCAATCCGCCCGAGGGCCAGGCCAAGGCGATGTCGATCTGGGGCATGGGCATCATGGTGGGGCCGATCATGGGTCCGCTGATCGGCGGCTACCTGACCGACAACTTCAACTGGCGCTGGGTTTTCTACGTCAACCTGCCGGTGGGCGTGGTCTGTTTCGCGCTGCTATGGGCGCTGCTGCCCTCGCGTCCGATCCGCAAGCGCCAATTCGACGTGTTCGGCTTCGCCCTGCTCTCGATCGGCATCGCCTCGTTGCAGCTGATGCTCGACCGCGGGCAGGACCAGGACTGGTTCTCGTCGATCGAGATCTGGATCGAGCTGATCGTCGCGGTGTGCGCGCTGTGGATGTTCCTCGTCCACCTGTTCACGGCCCGGAACCCGATGTTCGAGCGCGAGCTTTGGAAGCACCGCAACCTCGTCACCGGCATCTTCTTCATGCTGGTGATCGGCCTGGTGATGATGGCGACGATGGCGCTGCTGCCGCCGATGCTGCAGAATCTCTACGGCTATTCGGTGTTCCAGACCGGCATGCTGCTGATGCCGCGTGGTTTCGGCGTGGTGATCACCATGTTCCTCAGCGCGCAGTTGATCCAGCGCGGCTGGCTCGATCCGCGCTGGTCGGTGGGCATCGGCCTTGCGATCGCCGCCTTCTCGCTATGGGAAATGTCGGGTTGGACGCTCGAGATGGGCTCGACGCCGTTCATCATCTCGGGCTTCGTCCAGGGGCTCGGGCTGGGCCTCGTGTTCATGCCCTTGAACGGCCTCGCCTTTGCGGGCCTGCCGCCGCATTTCCGCACCGAGGGTTCGAGCCTGCTCAACCTGACGCGCAACATCGGCGCGTCGGTGGGCATCTCGATCGTCAGCGCGCTGCTCGCGCAGAACATCCAGCGCAGCCACCAATATCTGGGCGAGCACATCACCCAGAGCACGATGAACGGCATCGGCGCGGTGGTGCAGCAGCTCGGCGTGCAGGGCGCGATGGTGACGGGGATGATCGACGCCGAGGTCAACCGGCAGGCGGCGATGATCGCCTATCTCAACGACTATTGGCTGATGGCGATCGTGACGGCGATCAGCGTGCCGCTGGTGATCCTGCTCAAGAAGCCGGGAGCGCCGATGAAGAACGATCCGTCGGCGGCGGGGCATTGATTCCTTGAATCCTCCCCCGCGAGGGGGAGGTGTCGCGCGAAGCGTGACGGAGGGGAGGAAGCCAAAAAAAGCCGGTTCCGGAATCCGCCCCCCGCGTCAGCCTGCGGCTGCCACCTCCCCTTGGCGGGGGAGGATCGTGGAGGGCCGCCGGAACGGCTGGACCTTCACGTAAGCGAGGCTGCGCCAGATCCATTCGAGCGGGCCGCTGACGAAATAGCGCATCCAGAGATTGGCGAAGGCGGCGAGCAGGACGATCCCGATCGTCGAGATCGCCGCCGATTGCGCCCAGCCGTAGCGCCCCCAGGGGAGCAGCCCCCACGGCGCGAACAGGATGTATTTCCCCACGATCTGCTGGAGGAAATAGAGCGAGAAGGCCATCCGGCCCGGCGCCTTGAGCACTGCGAGCGCGGCATTGGCGGCGGGGCTCTTCACCAGCAGGTTGATCAATGCGAGGTGCCCGAGCCCGATCGCCATCCGGGCGACTTCGCCGGTGATCCAGATCGAGCGCGGGCCGGCGGAGAAGCTCAGCATCTCGGCCATGCCGGCGGCGCGCGCGACGAGGCCGAAGCCGTAGCCCGCGAGCAGCAGCCACAGATAGAAGCGCGCGCTCCGCTGCCCCTGGATCACGCCCCATTTCCATAAGGCGACGCCGATCAGCATCGTGCAGAAGGCCTCGAGCACGTCCCAGACGAGCCATTCGCCGGCGAGCGAATTCCATTCGCGCCACGCCGCCCTGGCATAAGGCAGCCAGCCGCCCCGGTGCGCCGCCTGCTCGCGCAAGACTTGCTCGCGCACCGCGGCCTCGCTGCCGTGTGGGCGCGCGAGGCGCTGCCACTCGCCGAGCGCGTGGGTTTCGGCGGGCGTGAGCGCCTTGCCTGCCCGGACATCCGCTTCCGCGGTCTCGACCTGGCGCTCGAGCACGGTCCGCTCGGCATATTCGCGCGCGCCATATTCGGGGATGCCGAGCCCGGTCAGCACCGCCCAGCCGAGCCCGAGCACGACGAGCATCTTCGGCCCCAGCTTGCGGAACGGGAAGAGGAACAAGGCGGCGAGCGCATAGATGTGGAGGATGTCGCCCGGCCAGAGCAGCACGAACACGTCGAACAGCCCGAAGGCGAGCAGCCAGATATTGCGGCGGTAATAGAGATCGGCCGCGGCGACCGGCCCGTCCGGCGTCATCGCCTTGCGCGCGATCACCATCATCCCGGCGCCGAACAGGAATTCGAGCAGGCAGCGCTGGGTGCCCGCGAGCAGCATATTGACCGCCACCCAGGCGTTGCGGTCCGCCGCGGTCCAGCCGATCGAGCGGATGTCCGCCGAGAAGGCCGCGACGTTCGCCGCCATATAGGGCACGTTGATGTAGAAGATGCCGAGGATCGCGAAGCCGCGCAGGATATCGAGCACGTCGATCCGCGCCTTGCCGCGAACCGGCGTCAGTGCGGTTTCGCTCGACTCGACCATGTGCGCGGCCACTCCCCGGGAGAACGCGCTCCCCTAGGCGCGCGACCGTCAATTCCAGGTAAAGGCCGGAGGGTTCGGTTCAGCTGCGCAGAATGGCCGCGAATTGCTCCAGCGGCGGGCTTTCCTCGAAGGCCGGCACGCCTTCGGGAAGCGCGATCCAGGGCTGCCTGCTCTTCACCCAGATATGCGCGCGCGGGTCGAGGCTGCGATTGTGGTCGAGCGTCCCGCCGCGCACCGTCGCGATGCCCGGGCGGCGGCTGTTGGTGTTCCACAGCCGCGTATGGCACGTGCCGCAGGCGCGCTGGCGCGATTCCGCTCCGCTCGGCGTGGTGAGGGTGAATTCGATCACCGGCCCCTCGGCGCTGACCGCATCCTCGGGCACCACCGCCTGCTCGCTGAACGCGCTGCCCGACCAGCGCTGGCAATCGGTGCAATGGCAGCAATAGATCGCGTCCAGCGCCTCGACCGCGAGCGTGTAGCGGCTCGCGCCGCAGCGGCAGGCGCCGGTGAAGCTCACGCCGCCTTCTTGAGGTGCCGGCGGCCGAGCAGCTCGGCGATCTGGACGGCGTTGAGCGCGGCGCCCTTGCGGAGGTTGTCCGAGACGCACCAGAGCGAGAGGCCGTTGTCGACCGTCGAATCCTCGCGGACGCGGCTGACATAGGTCGCGTATTCGCCGACGCACTCGACCGGCGTCACGTATCCGCCGTCCTCGTGCTTGTCGACGAGCATGATGCCGGGCGCCTCGCGCAGGATCTTCTTCGCCTGCTCGGCCGAGAGCTCGTCCTCGAACTCGATGTTGATCGCTTCCGAATGGCCGACGAACACGGGGACGCGCACGCAGGTGGCGGTGACCTTGATCTTCGGATCGAGGATCTTCTTGGTCTCGACCACCATCTTCCATTCTTCCTTGGTCGAGCCGTCCTCGAGGAAGCTGTCGATGTGCGGGATCACGTTGAAGGCGATCTGCTTGGTGAACTTGTGCGGCTCGGCCTGGTCGCCGACGAAGATGTTGCGGCTCTGCTCGAACAGCTCGTCCATCCCCGCCTTGCCCGCGCCCGAGACCGACTGATAGGTCGCCACCACCACGCGCCTGATCTTCGCGGCGTCGTGGAGCGGCTTCAGCGCCACCACCATCTGCGCAGTCGAGCAGTTGGGATTGGCGATGATGTTGCGGCGCGTATAGCCGTCGATCGCTTCGGGATTCACTTCGGGGACGATCAGCGGCACGTCGGGGTCCATCCGGTAGAGCGACGCATTGTCGATCACCGTGCAGCCCGCGGCGGCGAATTTGGGCGCATAGGCCTTCGAGCCTTCCGAGCCGATCGCGAAGAGCGCGATGTCCCAGCCGGCGGGATCGAAATGCTCGATATTCTGGACCTTGTACTGTTTGCCGGTCTCGCCGAAGTCGATCATGTCGCCGGTCGAGCGCGACGACGCCAGCACGGCGAGATCGTCGATCGGGAATTCCCGCTCGGCCAGGATGTTCAACATTTCGCGCCCGACATTGCCGGTGGCGCCAGCGACCACGACACGGTAGCCCATCATGCACTCCAGGGTGGAAGGAGGCTGCCCCGCTACGCTTCCCTGCGCTGCAGCGCAAGCAAGGCCTGCTTGGCCGCGGGCATGGCTCCGCTTTGGTCGATTATCTTCAAGACATCTGCGCGCATGCGCCTAAGCTGACGCGACAAGCATCATCGCGGGGGGCAGACCATGCGGCGTGTGATAGCGGTCATCCTGATTGCCTTGACGGTTTCGAGCTGCGCGCTGCGCGGTCCGCTCAAGATGGAATGCGCGGATTTCGCGAGCCGCGTGCATCCGCTCCAGCGCACCGTGCTCGAATGGCAGATCAGGGGCGAGGATCCCGAGGACTTCCCGCGCGCCGATCTCGAGCTCGCCCGCCGCCTCGCCGCGCCCGAGCTCGCACGGCTGGAGCGCGACGAGGCGTATCTGCGCAGCAATCCCGAGGACCCGCGGCCGATCCTTTTGCTCTCGGGTGGCGGGCAATGGGGCGCGTTCGGCGTCGGGCTGATGGACGAGCTGGTCAAGAACCGGCAGTTCCCGAACTTCTCGGTGGTGACGGGGGTGAGCACGGGCGCGCTGCAGGCGCTGTTCGTCGGTGCGGGGCTCGACCGTCAGGACGCCGAGGGCGAAGCGATCCGCAAGGGGCTGATCGCGGCCTATTCGCCCGACAAGGAAAGCGACGTCGTCGACCGCGAGAGCATCCAGGCGCTGGCGGCGATCAACGGCGCGATGGCGAATCTCAAGCCGCTCAAGCGGCGGTTCGAGGAGAAGATCTGCCCAAGGATCTACGATCCCGACTCGCCGATGGGCCGGGCGGGCGTGTGCATGATCGCCAGGCTGCGCGACCCCAACGGCCGCAAGGTGCTGCTCGGCTCGATCGAGGCGCAGTCGGGCGAATTCGGCTATGTCGACGTGCAGGAGCTGCTCCAGCCCTACGACGTCACCAGGGACGAGGATCTCGGCAAGGCGACGCAGTGCCTCGCGGGCGCGGCGATCGCATCGGCGGCGGTGCCGGTCTTCTACCAGCAGGTGCGGGTGGACGGGCGGACCTATTATGACGGCGGGGTGCGCCAATCGGTGTTCCTCGCCTCGGTCGCGCAGGCGCAGGCGCTCGCGGCCGAGATGGTCGCCAGGCGGCGGCAGGAGCTGATGACGCAGCGCGGGCTGGCCGCGGCGGCCCCTGCCCCGTTCCAGCCGCCGTCGATTTACGTCATCCGCAACGGCCCGACGGTGCTCGAGCCCGACGATTATTCGGTGCGGCCCTATGAAACGCCGCGGATCGACCGGAAGGCCGACGCGCTCCACGCGGCGCAGCGCGGCGAAGCGATCATGGTCAACCAGCTCGAGGTCGGATCGATCATGGCGCTCCGCCTCGCCCAGCCCGGGGGCAACATCTTCTTCGTCAGCGCGGACGGGTGGAAGACCTATACCCCGATCACCGGCGGCGACCGCTGCGGCCTCATCAAACCGCGCTATCCCAACGCGATGTTCATCCCCGAATTCATGCGCTGCGTGATGGATTACGGCCGCAACCGCAACCGCGGGACTTTGCCCTGGACCGAGCTGTGCAAGTATGACGGCACCGAGACGCGCACCTTCTGCCTGAAGGCGCCGGTGGGCGTCCCGGCGCGGTCTACGCCGCCGCCAGCGCCTCCGGGGGAGCGGGCTCCCGCGGCTTGAGCAGCGGCTGCCAGCGGACATAGGCAAGGCTGCGCCACGCCCATTCGAGCGGGCCGTTGGCGAAGGCGCGCAGCCACAGATTGGCGAGCACGAGCTGCCCGGCGACAACGAGCAGCGCGGTGCCCGCCATGTCCGCCCAGCCCTGCCGCGCCCACAGGCCCGGGCCCCAGGGCGCGTAGAGGATCCACAGCCCGACGATCTGCTGAAGGAAATAGAGCGAGAAGGCCGTCCGCCCCGCCGCCTTGAACGGCGCGAGCAGCGCGCGGCCCGCCGCCGCCTTCACGAGCAGGTTGATCAAGGCGACATGGCCGATCGACACGGCGATGCGCGCGAATTCCTGCGTGAGCCAGACGGTCTTGGGCGCCGGCGTCATCAGCAGGTGCTCGCCCGCGCCGATTGCGCGGAGCGCGGAGCCCGGAATGTAGCAGGCCAGCATCAGCACCAGATAGAAGCGGGACGACCGCTGCCCCTGGATCACGCCCCACTTCCACAGCGCGATGCCGATCAGCATGACGCAGAATGCCTCGGCGACGTTGGGAAGCAGCGAGGCGGCCACGAAGTACAGATAGAAGCCGATATTCATCTCGGCATAGTTCAGCAGCCCGCCGCTGTGTCCCTTGCGCTCGACCTCGGCGGCCTGCTTCATTTCGGGGCCGCCGGTCAGCCGCCGCTCCACCTTCTTCTGCCAATCCTCGAGCGTCTGCTTCTCGGCCGCGGTCAGCGGCGCGTGCGCGGCCTGTTTCGTCTGCGCCGCCTCGACGCGCTGCACCAGATCGACGCGCCCGGCATATTCGAACACGCCGGTCACCAGGATGAAGCTCGCGAAGCCGAGGCCAAACGCAAGCAGCAGCTTCGGCCCGAGCTTGCGGAACGGGAAGAGCAGCAATGCGGCAAGCCCGTAGATGTGAAGGATGTCGCCCGGCCAGAGCAGCAGGAAGACATCGACCAGCCCGAAGCCGATCAGCCACAGATTGCGCCGCCAATAGAGATCGGCAATCGCGACGGGCCCGTCGGGCTCCATAGCCCTGGCCGCAAGCACCATCATCCCTGCGCCGAACAGCAATTCGAGCAGCCCGCGTTGCGTGCCTTCGAGCAGGATCTGGATCGTCCACCACGAAGCCGCATCTGCCGGCGTCCACCCGATCAGGGCCGGATTGACGAAGACCTTCGAGACCTCCGCCGCCATGAAGGGGATGTTCATGAAGAAAATCCCGAGGATAGCGAACCCGCGCAGCATGTCGAGCACGTCGATTCGCGCCTTGCCGCGCACCGGCGCGAGCGTCACCGTGTTTTCCCCCATGTTCCTCCCCCTTCGTTACCTTACGGTGCAAGGTACGCCCGCTACACGCGCCAAGCTCCCCTCCGGCGCGGCGACGCCGGAGGGTATTTCAGCAATTGCGCAGATACAACGGTCTGGAGGTGCGCCGCTCAGGGCTTGCCGACGCGCCGATCAAGAAAGTTCAGGATCGTGTTCCACAGGTGAACGCTGATCCCCGGCCCGCCGACGCGGTGGGTGTGTCCGGGGTAGAGCATCATCTCGAACGGCACTTCGTGCTTCTGAAGCTCGGCCGCCATCGCGGTCGTGTTCTCGAGCACGACATTGTCGTCGGCCATGCCGTGGAGGATGAGCAGCGGATCGACAATGGCGGTTGCCCTGGCGATATTGTCCGATGCCTTGTACGCCTCGGGCACCTTGTTCGGGTCGCCCATGTAGCGCTCGGTATAGTGCGTGTCGTACAGCTCCCACTTGACCACCGGCGCGCCGGCCACGCCCGCGGCGAACACGCCCGGCGCGTTCTCGAGCAGCTTCAGGGTCATGTAGCCGCCGTACGACCAGCCATAGGTCGCGATCCGCTTCGGATCGACGAAATCGAGCGTCTTGAGATAGTTCGCGCCCGCGACCTGATCCTCGACCTCGACCGAGCCCATCGCATGCCAGATCGTGTCCTCGAACGCCTTGCCGCGATTGGCCGAGCCGCGATTGTCGAGCTGGAACCAGATATAGCCGCGCTCGACGAGATATTGCTGGAGCGCCCCGCCCCAGGCGCGGCTCACCTGCTGCGCGTGCGGACCGCCATAATGCTGGAAGAAGACCGGGTATTTCCTGCCCGGCTCCATCTTCGGCGTGATCATCTCCCAGTGGAGTTCGGTGCCGTCGGCCGCCTTGATCGTGCCGAAGGTTCGCTCGCGGTGCGCCGCGAGATACGGGTGATAGGGGTGATCGGCGGCCTGCACCGAATTCTCGTTGACCCAGGCGAGGCGCTTGCCGCTCGCATCGGCGAGATAGACCTGCGCGGGCTGGTTCTGGCTCGAGCGCGTGACGATCGCGTGGGTGCCGCCCTTGTCCATCGTCGCGACGTTCCACCAGCCGGGCTCGGTCAGCCGGGTCACCGCGCCGGGCTTCCTGTAGTCGACCGAATAGAGGTGCCGCCCGAGCACGCCGTCCTTGTTGCCGAGGAAGAAGACGCGGCCCTTGCTCTCGTCGACGCCGGCGACGTCGGGAGTCACTTCCCAATCGCCTTTGGTCAGCTGAGTCCATTTGCCCCTGGCCCAGCGATAGAGATGGCCGTGACCGTCGCGCTCGGACCACCAGATCAGGCTGCCGTCCCTGAGCGGAGTCAGCGCGTTGGACAGGTTGATCCAGCTCTTCGGCCCCGATTTCTCGCTGAACAGCAGAGTCGACTTGCCGGTTGCGGGATCGACTTCGAGCAGATCGAGCACGGTCTGATCGCGGTTCTGGCGCTGGACGTAGAGCTTGCTCCCGTCCTGCGACCAGTCGACGCGCGCCAGATAGATGTCGGTCTCCGTGCCCAGATCGACCTTGACCCGGTTCGCGCCTGAGGGATCGATCAGATAGAGCTCGACAAGCGCATTGGGCGTGCCCGCCTTGGGATAGCGCTGCTGGAAGATCGTGGCGCCCTCGGCGCCGATCGCGGCGCGGGTGACGATGCCGACTGGCGCCTCGTCGAAGCGCTCGACCGCGATGCGCTTGTCGGTGGGCGACCACCAATAGCCGGTGAAGCGATCGATCTCTTCCTGCGCGACGAACTCGGCCTCGCCCCAGTGGACGGTGTCCTTGCCGTCCTGCGTGACCTGCACGGGCTTGCCGGTGGCGCGGTCCATCACGAACAGGTTCTGATCCTGCACATAGCTGGCATAGCCGCCCGCGCGGCTGATTTCGGCATTGAGCTTGGGACCGGCGGCGGCGGGGAGCTTCTCGACCTTGCCGTCGAGCGTGGCGACATAGAGCTCGCCCTCCAGCGGCACGAGGATCGACTTGCTGTCGGGCGACCAGTCGTAGGCAACGATGCCCTTGCTCCCGCCGATCCGCGCGCGCTCGCGCTGCATCTTCTCGGCTTCGGACAATTCGGCGCCGCTGCCGACCTTCTTCGAATCGACCAGCATCCGCCACTGGCCCGTGGCGGTGTCCATCGCCCACAGGTCGAACCGCTCCTTCTCGTCGGGGCGATTGCGGAGCAGCGTGAGATATTTGCCGTCGGGCGAGAGCGCCATCTTGCGCGGCTGCGGGCCATTGAGATCCGGGCTCGCGAAGACTCGCTCGAGCGTGAGCTTCTCCTGCGCGATCGCGCTACCGGGCATCGTCGCCGCTCCCAACATCGCCAGTCCGATCAGCCATTTGCGCATATCCCGTCTCTCCTTGGGCGCGCGTTATTGCGGGGCGGCGCGGCAGCGTAAAGGGCGGCCTATTGACTACAATTGTAATCGATAGTGAACTCGCGTTTTCAACGGGAGGAACCGATGGACCATGCCGCGCTCGTCGCACGTGTCGACAATCTCGAACGGCGCCTCGCCCGCGCGCAACGCACCACGATCGCAGTGGGGTTGGGCGCGGCACTGGTCTTCGCGGGCGCCGCGGCGCTGCCCGACGACGGCGTTCTCCACGCGCGCGGCATCGTCATCCACGACGCCAGGGGCACCGACCGCATCTACATCGTCGCGCCGGTGCCCAGCGGCCCCGGCG
>JAEWCK010000261.1 GCA_023390675.1 Pseudomonadota bacterium | reverse complement strand
GCGAAGGCCTGACCGCCGGCGGTCAGGCGATGCTCCACCTGATGCTCGGCTTTCCGAGCTGGCGCGCGCTGGTCGAGGAGAGCGGCCTCGACCGGACACAGGCGGCCGCGCTCGCCGCGGAGGCGATCGCCGCCGCGGCGCCGTAGCGTCTTTGCGCCTCGCTCAAACCCCGCTAGGGCAGGGGCCATGAAGAAGCTGGTCCTGCTGTTCGTCTTCCTGTTCCTGCCGCTCGCGGCGTCCGCCCAGGGAGTCGTCAGCGCGGCCGACCCACGCGCCGCCGCGGCGGGCACCGAGATCCTCAACGAAGGCGGCACCGCGACCGACGCGGCGATCGCGACGATGCTGGCGCTGAACGTAGTCGAGCCGCAAAGCTCGGGAATCGGCGGCGGCAGCTTTTTCCTCCAGTACGATGCGAAGACGGGCAAGGTCGCCACGATCGACGGCCGCGAGGCCGCCCCCATGGCCGCGACCGACCGTTGGTTCTACGCCCCCGACGGCCAGCCGCTCAGCCACCGGGCAGCGGTCCCGGGCGGACGCAGCGTCGGCGTGCCGGGCGCGCTCCGCGCGATGGCGATGGCGCATGCCCGCGGCGGCAAGCTCGCCTGGGCGAAGCTGTTCGAGCCTGCGATCCGGCTGGCGCGCGACGGCTTCGACGTGAGCCCGCGCCTCGCCAATTCGCTCGTCCAGTTCGCCGGCCATGTCGATGCCGGAATCCATGCGATCTTCTTCACCCCCGACGGCCAGCCGCTCGCCGTCGGCACGCATGTCCGCAACCTCGATCAGGCGGCCCTGCTCGAACGGATCGCGAAGCAGGGTCCGGACAGCTTCTATGTCGGTCCGCAGGCGCAGAAGCTGGTGACTACGGTCAACACGGCGGCGCGCAATCCCTCGAAGATGACCGCCGGCGATCTCGCGTCCTACTCGGCCAAGGATCGCCCGCCGGTCTGCGGCAAGTATCGAGGTTACAGGATCTGCTCGATGGGCCCGCCATCCTCGGGCGGCGTCACCGTGCTGATGATCCTTGCCCAGCTCGAGCGCTTCGACATGGCGAAGCTCGGCAAGGACAATCCCGTCGCCTGGCACCTCTTCGCCGAGAGCTCGCGTCTCGCCTACGCCGATCGCGACCTCTATGTCGGCGACCCCGATTATGTGCAGGTGCCATTGAAGGGCCTGCTCGACCGCAAATACCTCGCCAGCCGCTCGGCGCTGATCGATCCGGCGCGCAGCATGGCCAAGGTGAGTGCGGGCACGCCGCCGGGCGCGCCCAAGCGCGTCCGCGCCAAATCGCAGGAAGTGCACGGCACCACGTCGCTTTCGATCGTCGACGCCGCGGGCAATGTCGCGCAGGTGACCACCACGGTCGAAAGCCCGTTCGGATCGGGGCTGTCGGTCGACGGCACGATCCTCAACAACGAACTCACCGATTTCGACATCGTGCCCGAAAAGGACGGGTATCTCGCCGCCAACCGCGTCGAGGGCGGCAAGCGCCCGCGCAGCTCGATGGCGCCGACGATCGTCTACGGCCCCGACGGCAAGGTGCGCATCGCGATTGGCGCGGCGGGCGGCTCCACGATCATCGCGCAGGTGGCGAAGGCGCTGATCGGCGTGATCGACTGGAAGCTCTCGGCGCAGGACGCGATCGGCCTGGGGCTGCTCTACGCTCCCGGCGGCGCCGCCACCGCCGAGCAGGGCACCCAGCTCGATGCGATGCTGCCCGCGCTGCTGGCGCTCGGCGAGAAGGTCGAATCGGGCCCGCTCGGGCTAAAGGCCAATGCCGTGGAGCAGGTCGGCGGCCATTGGACCGGTGGCGCCGATCCGCGCAGCGAAGGCGTGGTGATGGATCAAAAGGGCCGCACCACTGCGATCCAGCGCGTCGGGCTGAAGCCCAACCGCCCGTCGGAATAAAGGGACGCCTCGCAAAGGGGCGCCCGGAGGGGATTTGAGGATGCGCAGACTCGAACGGTTCGAAAACCTGGTCCAGATGTTCTTCGCCCGCGCGAAGGAGAAGGGCGACGCGCCGTTCCTCTGGCACAAGGCGGGCGGGCGCTGGCACGCGACGAGCTGGGCCGAGACCGCGCGCCAGGTCGCCAGCCTCTCCGCGGCGCTCACCGCATTGGGCCTCAAGCGCGGCGACCGGGTGATGCTGGTCTCGGAGAACCGCCCGGAATTCTGCATCAGCGACCTCGCGATCATGGCGGCGGGCTGCGTGACCGTGCCCACCTACACCACCAACACCGAACGCGATCACCAGCACATCATCGAGAATTCGGGCGCCTGCGCGATCATCGTATCGAACACCAGGCTGGCCAAGACGCTCGTCCCCGCGGCGCTCCGCGCGTCCTCGCCGCGCATGATCATCGGCATCGACGAAGTGCGGATCGGCCAGCAGGGCAGCCTCGACTTCCACGACTGGCATGCGCTGATCGCGAAACACGAGACCGATCCGCGGGGCGTCTCGTGCAATTTCCGCCGCGAGGAGCTCGCCTGCATCATCTATACGAGCGGCACCGGCGGCAGCCCGCGCGGCGTGATGCAGCACCACGGCTCGATCCTCCACAATGTCGAGGCGTGCTGCGCGCTGATCAGCGAGGATTTCGGCTGGGAGGACGAGGTCTTCCTCTCCTTCCTCCCCCTCTCGCACGCCTATGAGCATACCGGCGGGCAGCATTTCCCGATCGGGCTCGGCGCGCAGATCTATTATTCGGAAGGGCTCGAAAAGCTCGCCTCGAACATCGAAGAGGTCCGCCCGACGATCATGGTCGTCGTCCCACGCCTGTTCGAGGTGCTGCGCACGCGGATCACCAAGACCGTGGAGAAGCAGGGCAAGTTCTCGAGCTACCTGCTCGATCGCGCGGTCTCGATCGGCGGCAAGAAGGCCATGGGCGGCGTGCCGCTCCGCGACATGCCGATGGACCTGTTCCTCAAGGCGACCTTGAAGCCCAAGCTGGCGAAGAAGTTCGGCGGGCGGATCAAGGCGATGGTCTCGGGCGGCGCGCCGCTCAATCCCGAGGTCGGCATCTTCTTCCAGTCATTGGGCCTCACTTTCCTCCAGGGTTACGGGCAGACCGAGTGCGGCCCGGTGATCTCGTGCAACCGCCCCAAGGCGGGGCTCAAGATGGACACGGTCGGGCCGCCGCTCGAAGGCGTGGAGGTCCGCATCGCCGAGGATGGTGAGATCCTCGTGCGCGGCGAACTCGTGATGCACGGCTATTGGCGCAACGAGGAGGAGACCGCGCGCGTCCTCAAGGACGGCTGGCTCCATACCGGCGACATCGGCCTGATCGACGAGAAGGGCCGGATCAAGATCACCGATCGGAAGAAGGACATCATCGTCAACGACAAGGGCGATAACGTCGCCCCGCAAAAGGTCGAGGGGATGCTGACGCTCCAGCCCGAGATCGTCCAGGCGATGATCGCGGGCGACCGCAAGCCCTACATGACCGCGGTGCTCGTCCCCGATCCCGAATGGACGCAGGAATGGTGCGCGAAGACCGCGACGCCCTGCCACTTCAAGGACCTCGCGCACGACCCCGACTACAAGGCGGCGCTCGCCCACGCGGTCGAGCGGGTGAACAAGGACCTTTCGGTGATCGAGCGCGTGCGCAAGTTCATCCTCGCCGATGAGCCGTTCACGATCGAGAACGAGCAGCTGACCCCGAGCCTCAAGATCCGGCGGCACGTGCTCAAGCAGGTCTACGGGGAAAGGCTCGACGCGCTGTATTGAAGGTATGGGCATGGCCGCGTGGCGTTGGAAAAGGTTGGCCAATGCCGAACGTGTTCGGGAGTCGTACGAGCACCGCGGCGACTAACCGCTCGACTGTTCTCGAGATCAATAGGCCCCGTCCTCCTGCGAAAGCAGGAGCCCAGAGTCGCAAGCGATGCGCGTCGTAACCCTGGGCCCCTGCTTTCGCAGGAGCGCAGGAGCAAGCATCACGGCTTAGGCACCACCTGCAGCGTCCAATCCTTCTCCGGCCGGAGATATTTCGCCGCGAGCGCCTGCAATTCCGCAGGCGTCGTATCGCGGATGTCGGCCGCCAGCGTCTTGACCGCCTCGATCCGCGCCGGATCGCGCGTGCCGCCTTCCACCAGCCGCATCCAGAACATGTTGCCGCTCGACATGCGCAATATCTGCTGCTTGAGCGGATTGAGCGCGCGGTCGAGCTCGTCCTGCTCGATCGGCTTCGCCACGAGGTCCGCGGCGATCCCGCGCGCGAGCGTGAAGAAGAACGCCGTCTTGTCGGCGGGCACCATCCCCAGCGCCATGATCCGTCCGCCCGCGGGCATCCCCAGCGGCCAGTCCGCGCCGACATTGGGCGAATAGCTCACCCCCGCCTGGCTGCGGAGCTGGTCGAGGATGCGGTCGCGGAACACCGCGGCGAGAATCTCGAGCTTGCGGCTCTCGCTGATCCCGGAGCTGCCCCCGCCCGTCGGCCAGGCGATCACCGCCGCGGCCTGATCCTTCTGCCCGGTATGCGTGCGCGTCACCGGCGTCGCGACATGCGCAGGGAAGCTGACCGGCGGCGCGGGAGTCGTCGCCGCGGGGCGTGCCTTGAGCGCGCCGAAGGTCGCCGCGACGGCATCGACCGTCGTCTGCGCATCCATGTCGCCGAACACTTCTACTTCGATCGGCCCGCTCGCGAGCAAGGGCGCCCAGAAGGCGCGGAAGCTCGCCGGCGTCGTCGCCCTGATCGTCGCCTCGCTCGGAATGCCCCAGCGCGGATCGTTCGAATGGAGCAGCCGGTCGAGGTCGCGCGACAGCACCGCCTCGGGCGACGACGAAAGCGCGGCATAGCCCGAAAGCATCGCCGCCTTGGCGCGGTTGACCGGGTTCGGATCCCAGCCCGGCGCCGCCAGCTTGGTCGCCATCAGCTTGAGCTGGTCGGCGAGATCGGCCTTGTTGGTCTGCCCCGCGAGGATGAAGGCATCCTCGCCCACGTCGAAATTGAGCCCCATCTGACGGCTGCCGGTGAGCGCGTCGAGCTCCTCCTGCCCCAGCGTGCCGATCCCGCTCGCCATCAGCGCCATCTCGCCCGCCCAGGCCGGCGTCGGCTTGCCCGCCGGGATCGCATTGAGCCCGCGCCCGAAGCGCACGCGAACATAGACCTTGCCGGTCTCGGACGGATCGGCGCGGAGCAGCAAGGTCGTGCCGTTGGCGAAGGTGACCTGCTCGATCCCGGTGCCGGGCAGCACCGGCGTGCGCGTCGCCACCGTTCCCGGCGCACCGAGCTTCGGCAGCTTGTCGAAGCTGATATCGCCCAGCGCCTTGCGCCCGCCATTGGCGGCCACTTCGGTCTTGAGCGCCGCGGTCACCTTGGCGACGAGCCCGCTGTCGGGCGTCTTGGTGTTGATCAGCGCCCGCGTCGCCGTGCCCTCGAACACCTTCTTCGACGATGCGAGCACGCTGTCGGGGGTGAACATGTTGGCGGCGATCGCGCCCTTCAGGATGTCGTAGCTCGCTTCCGGAGTCGTCACCGTCTCGTTGATGTCGACTGCCTCGGCGAGATCGTCGGCGATCTTCGCCCCGGCCTCCACCGGCGCGGTGTTGATCCGCTGCTCGAACACCGCCTTGATCTCGGCGAGCTCGCGGTCGATCTCGGCCTGGGTCGGCGGCGTGGTCTGTGCGTCGGCGATGATGCCGCGCACGTCCTTCAATGCCGCTTCCCAATCGTCGCCCACCGGCAGCACCGTCACCGTGGTGACGTTCGCCGAGCGCCCGATGTCCGAGAGGTCGACATCGGCGGCGAGAAAGCTGCCGCCCGAGCGCGCCTTGGATTCGAGCCGGCGGTCCATGATCCGGATCGCGACGAGATCGACCATCCGCTTCTGGTTGAAGATCACCGTGTCGGCGAAGACGGTCCAGGGGCGAACGATGCCAACGCGGACGATCGGCTGAAGCGCAGGCTCGACGATGCTCGCGGCGACGGGATGATCTGGGGAGGGCTTGCCGAAATCGGGGCTCGGCACCGCGGGCCCCTTGCCCTTCCAGTTGGTGAAATACTTGACGATCATCGCCTCGAGCTGCGCCGGGTCGACATCGCCGATCGCGATCACCACCGCGCGCTCGGGGCGGTACCAGCGATCGTGGAACGCCTGCGCCGTCGCAGCCGTCGCGGCGTTGAGCGTCGCGACCGTGCCGATCGGGTCGCGCTGCGCGAGCGGCTGGCCGGCGAACAGCAGGTCGAGCGTCGCGTCCTGAAGCCGCACCTGCGGCCCCGGCTGCTCGCGCTGCTCGGCGAGCACCACCGGCCGCTCGGCGTCGAGCGCCTGCTGAGTCAGCGTCGGGCTCGCCATCATGCCCGAGAGGATCTTGAAGCTCTCGTCGAGCCCCGCGGGCGTCGCCATCGGCAGGTCGAGCTTGTAGGTCGTCGCGGTGAAGGTCGTGCTCGCGTTCGAATCCGAACCGAAGGTCACGCCCAGCCGCTGCCAGATCCGCTTCGATTCGCCGTCGGGCACGAATTCGGACCCGCGGAACGAAAGGTGCTCGAGCAGGTGCGCATAGCCGCGCTCCTGGTCGGTCTCCATCAGCGAGCCGACATCCATCCGCACGCGGATCGAGACCTGCCCGGGCGGCACCCCGTTCTTGCGCACCGCATAGCGCAAGCCGTTGGGAAGCCGCCCGAACTTCCACTCGTCGTCATGGACGAGGTCGCTGTTCTTGTAGAGCCACGGATCGTCGGCGGTCTGCACCGGGCGCGGCGCGGTCTGCGCGGCGGCCGGGAGGACCGGGGAGAGGCTGGCGAGGGCGAGGGAAGCGAGGAGCGGAAGCCGCAGGAACAGGTGCATAGGGGCCCATCTAGTGGCGAAGCGCCGGGCATGCCAGCGCAGACCTTGCCCCAACATGTACGCGCCTGCCCCTTTATCTGTCCGAAACCGCCATGTTTTGGACCCAAGTCGCGTCTTAGCCTTGCGGCGTTGCGGGGGGCAGCGCCGCGATTCGAACGATTTGGCGAGTAACGTTGTGACAATGGCACCGAACCGGGGGCGGTCGAGGGGACGGGAAGCAGACGCGCTTCGCGCCGAACCCGGTCGGCCCTTCCTGATCAAGCATGGCAAGCATCTGCGCGGCGCGTTCGATCGCTTCATCGCGCGCTCGTCGCTCGCCTCGAACGATCCGGTGCTCGACGTGCGCGATTTCGGCTGGACGCAGATGCTGCGCGAGAACTGGCGCGCGATCCGGGACGAGGCCGAGGCCGCGCTCGCCGAGCGCCCCGCGCCGTCGCTCGCCGAGATCTCGCCCGATCATCGCGCGATCGCGCCCGCCGGCAAGTGGCAGGGCCTGTTCCTCTATGGCTATGGCTACCCGATCCCCGACAATATCGGCCGCTGCCCGGTCACCACGGCACTGGTCAATCGCATCCCAGGGCTCAACAGCGCCTTCTTCTCGATCCACGCCCCGGGCACCCACATCCCGCCGCACCGCGGAGTCACCAAAGGGCTAATCACTTGCCATCTCGGCCTCGTCATCCCGCGCGACGGCGACGTCCGGATGCGTCTCGAAGATCGCGTGCTGCGCTGGGCGGAAGGCGAGACGCTCGTCTTCGACGACACCTTCGATCACGAGGCGTGGAACGATTCGCGGGGCAGCCGCATCGTCCTCCACATCCAGTTCCGCCGGCCGTTGCGCCAGCCCGGGCGCTGGTTCGCCGACCGCTTCCTCGCCTGGATCCGCGCCTCCGCCTTCGTCCAGGAGCCGCGCGCCAATCTTCTGCGCTGGAGCGCGCGCGACGGTTGATTAGCCGGCCCCGCGGGGCCACATGCGAGCAAAGG
>JAEWCK010000070.1 GCA_023390675.1 Pseudomonadota bacterium | reverse complement strand
CACCTGGCCCGACGCCGACGGCAACCGAAGCGCCCGCAAATCCGACCTACAAGCTCGGCGACCTGTCGGGGCTGGTCTCGAAATCGCCGGTCCAGATCGCCGAGATGCTGCTCCAGAAGGGGCTCGACAAGCTGGCGCAGAAGGATCCGATCGCCAGGATCGGCAATGGCGGGATCTGGGTGTCCAAGGCGGCGGGCGACGGCGGCGCGAGCGATTACGGGCTGCGCCTGACGCTCCCCGACATCGACGTTTCGCCGCAGGAAGGGCCGTCGATCAAGCTCCAGTTCGGCAAGCTGCTCGGCGCCGACAGCGACGACGCAAACTGGGTCTCGCGCTGCGCGAACGGCGCGGCAGTGGCCTCGCCCGGGCTCTCGTTCACCTTGCTCCATGAGGACAGCGCCAGCGTTCCTTCGTTCCGCGCGAAGCTCGACCTGATCAGCATCGGGTTCGATATCGCGGGGACCAAGGGCAATCCGCTGGTCGATGTCGAGGGCGTGACGCTCGACGCGATCCAGCCGCGCTTCCTCTTCTCCTACGATTTCCAGGATTCGAGCTCGCTCTATTGGGGGCTCGCGGCGGAGGCGGAGAATCTCGGGCTCCCGCTCGCCAACGGCCTGACCGGCAACAGCGACAATCCGGTTGCGCAGAACCTGCTTTCCTCGGGCGTCGGGGCAGGCGATTCCGAAGCGGTAAACCCCACTTTCTCGCTCGCGATCGGGGGCATGTCGGGGCCATCGGGCGCCAAACCGTTCGACGTCCGGCTGATCTCGAGCGCGGTTTCGGGCGATACCGTGTGGATTCCGATGCAGCGCGCCTTCGGGCCGCTGCAATGCCGCCGCGTCGGGCTGAGCTGGCCCGATCCCAATCCGGACAAGCGCCTGTCCTTCCTGTTCGATGGCAGCGTCACGCTGTCGGCGCTCGACGTCGATCTGATGGGGCTGTCGCTCGGCATCCCGGTGACCAGCCCGGGCGACCTCGGCAGCTATGCGCTCGACTTGCAGGGACTCAACGTCTCCCTCGACACCGGGGCGGTATCGATCGATGGCGGGCTGATCAAGTCGTCGGCCAGCCCGATCGAATATGACGGCACCGCGCGGATCGCCGCGGGAAGCTGGGCGATCTCCGCGATGGGCTCCTATGCCGATCTGAACGGTCACCCGTCGATGTTCATCTTCGCGCAGCTGGGCGCGGAGATCGGCGGCCCGCCGTTCTTCTTCGTCACCGGTCTTTGCGCGGGGTTCGGCTACAACCGGTCGCTGCGCATCCCGACGCAGGACGAAGTGCCGAGCTTCCCGCTGCTCGCAGGCATTTCGGACCCGAGCCAGATCGGCGGAACGGACGCGACTCCGGCGCAGGCGCTTCAGTCGCTCAGCAGCTGGATCGCCCCCGCGCAGGGAATCGACTGGATCGCCGCGGGCGTCCAGTTCACATCGTTCGAGCTCGTCCAGTCGAATGTCGTGGTGACGGCGCAAGTCACGCAGGATCCGCAGGTCGCGATCCTCGGCGTGTCGCGGATCAAGCTCGCGCAGAGCGGCCCGCAATTCGCCTATGCCGAATTGGGGCTCGAGATCGTGATCCGCCCCTCGGGCGGCTATCTCGGCGCGAGCGCGGTGCTCTCGCCCAATTCCTACCTGATCACCCCCGATTGCCACCTGACCGGAGGCTTCGCCTTCTGGATCTGGTATTCGGGCGAGCATGCCGGCGATTTCGTCATCACGCTCGGCGGCTATCATCCCGCCTTCGCCAAGCCCCCCCATTATCCCGACGAGGCGCGGCTGGGGTTCAGCTGGCAGGTCGGCGGCGGCGTCACGATCCAGGGCGACAGCTATTTCGCGCTGACGCCGTCGTGCGCGATGGGTGGCGGTGCGCTCAACGTGCAGTTCCAGTCGGGCGACCTGCGCGCATGGCTGACCGCGCAGGCCGACTTCCTGTTCACGTGGAAGCCCTTCTATTTCCGCGGCGAGATCGGAATCAGCATCGGCGCGTCGTACAAGATCGACCTGCTCTTCACGTCGTTCACGGTGAGCGTCGAGCTGGGCGCCGATCTCGAGATCTGGGGTCCGCCGACGGGCGGGCGCGTCCATGTCGACTGGTACATCATATCGTTCAGCATCGGCTTCGGCGCCGATCCGGCCGGGCTGCCGACGAATTTCGAAAGCTGGGACAGCTTCACCACCCTGCTGCCGAGCAAGGGCTCGCCGCCTGCCGCGCTCAAGCTCGCGGCCCTGGGCGCCGCCGACGATCCGGTGGCGGACGGGTTGATCACGATCGCGCTCAGCGCTGGATCGATGGGCAACGGTCCCGACGGAAGGTGGCTGGTGCGGGGTGACGCGGCGGTGTTCGCGATCTCGACACCGGTGCCGGCAACGCAAGTGACCTTCGATGCGATCGGCTGGCAGGCCTATGTCGATGCGCAGGGACGCAAGATCGGCGTGCGCCCGATGGGGGCGAGCAACGTCAGCTCGCCGCTCAACATCACGCTGACCAATGGCGACGGCGCAGTCGTGCTCGCCAACGCCGGTTGGAGCTGGACCGACTCGATCAAGGCGGTGCCCGCATCGCTATGGGGCGATCCGGTCACCAACGCGAGCGGCACCGCGCCCGCCTCTCCCTCGGGGCCCTCGGCCGACACGCTGCCGAACTGGTGGGTGGGCTTGACCGGACTGGCCCCGCCCACGCCCGCCGCGGGGGGGCCGGGCGCGATGCCGATCAGCGCGCTCGGCTATTACCAGATCGACGAGAACGATACCGACTGGCTGGCGATCGCGCCGGACGAAGCCGCGGTGGCGCGCCAGCCCCAGCCGGCCTCCGGCTCGGTCGGAACCATCGCGCAGACGATCGTCGCGACCGCAGGCGCGCGCACCGCGCTGTTCGAAGCGCTCGGCACGATGGGATACGATGCCGGGACCGACGGCGAGATGCAGGAGCTCGCCGCGCAGGCGGCGCTTTCGTATCCCGATCCGCCGATGCTTGGCGCACCGTGGAGGGCGGCTGCATGAGCGATCCGATCCCTTTGGGCGACATTCGCTTCCACGACAATTTCATCCCGGCGCTTCATGCCGAGGATTATACGCTCACCGTCACGCAGAGCGTGACCTCGGCGGACGGCAAGCTTTCGGAAGCGCCGCACGCGGTCCAGGCCTTCTCGGTCGTGGCGCCGCGCTTCGCGCTCGATCCCGGCGAGATCCAGTCCTTCTTCCCGCCGGACAATTCGAGCGGCACCTACGGCGACAAGCTGCCGCACATCGTGCTCAACCAGTGCGCGCTGCCGTGGGAGAGGCTGCTCGGCCCGGGCGCCGCGGCGACGCTGCCTTGGCTCGCGCTGCTGGTGTTCGCCGAGGGCGAGCTGCTGCCCCCCGGCGGCGTGGCCCCGATGTCCTCGCTCACCAATCCGACGCTCACCGCCGCCTGTACGACGGCGCTGCTCCGTACGCCCGCCGAAGCCAATATCCTTGGGCCGCAAGTCGATGTGCAGGTAGAGGACGAGGCGAATTGCCGGGCGATCGACGTTCCGGTCGAGATCTTCACCAAGGTGACGCCGCGGCTCGCCGACCTGCCGTTCCTCGCGCATGTCCGCGAAGTCAATGTCGACGCCAAATCGAGCAGCGCGGCGATGCCGGGCGGATGGTTTTCGGTGGTGATCGCCAATCGCTTCCCCGCGACCGGCACCGATGCGGCGGGCGAGCGCAACATCGTCCACCTCGTCTCGCTCGAAGGCTTCGACCAATATCTCGTCGACGCGCCGAGCTGGCCGAGCGGCAAGACCGCGGTGCGGCTCGCCTCGCTGGCGAGCTGGAGCTTCACCGCCAGGCCCGAGGGGCTCGACTTCGCCAAGCTGATGGAGGGTCTCGTCGCGGGGCAGGCGGCGGGGGGTGATGGCTTGCGGCTGCGTCTGCCGCTTCCCGCGACCGCGCCCGCGCCGGACACGGTGGCGGGCCAGGCCTATACCGCACTCAGCCAGGGCTATGGCGCCTTCGCCTGGGAGACGCGCGCGGGCGACAGGAGTTTCGCCTGGTGCCACGGCGCGCTGGTGCCGCATCCGGTGCCGGGGATCGCGGCCGGGACCTATTTCGCAAGCGCGGCGGTCGCGACGATCTACGATTCGCAAAGCGGCGTCTTCGATCTCACTTATGCCGCGGCATGGGAGGCGGGCCGACTGCTTGCGCTCCACGACCGCGCCTACGGCACCGCGCAGCAACGCGCGCGCAAGGCGATGCGCAAGACAGTCAATCTCGGGCGCCAGCGCGGGCTGTGGTCGGGGCCGCAAGTCGCGATACAGGCCGAGGCAGTGGGCGAGGCGCTTGCGCCGCAGCAGGTCAGCAGCAGCTTCGCGCGCTGGCTGACCGCAACGGGCGGCGGGCTGCTCAGGCAAGGCGCGCCCGCGACCGCGGCGATGGACCGGTTCAGCACGCCCTCCGCGCCGGTGCTCGGCGCGGCGGTTCCCCAGCTGCGCGAGATTCTCACTGCTTCGTCCGCGCCTGCCACACTCTCCGCGCAGCTTGCCGACCAGGCGCAGGACGGCCCCGTCGCCGACATGGTCGACTGGCTGGCGCGGCTGCGGCTGCTCGAGAAATTGCCCTTCCAGTATCTGGTGCCCGACGCGCGGATGCTGCCGCCCGAATCGATCCGCTTCTTCTATGTCGATCCCAACGTGCTCGACGCATTGTGCGACGGCGCGCAGAGCATCGGGCTGCAGACCAGCCGCGACGTGCTCCAGCACCAGGCGGTGCGCGAGACGATCGCGTCGCTCGCGGGGCGCCGGGCGGCGCAGTTGCGGAGCGCGAAGCTGGGCGTGACCGCCGCCGCGGCGGGCGATGCCGCGCCGGCCGATCCGGTGGCGGGGCTGCTGCTGCGCTCGGCAGTGGTGTCGGGCTGGCCGGGGCTCGAAGTGAAGGCCTATGCCGATACGGCGCGGACGAACCCGATCGCGCCGCTCCGCCTCGATCATGTCGCGCCCGACGTGCTCATCGCGCTCTATCCGCAAGTGCCCGTGCTCGTCGATGTCGAGGAGCCCAAGGAAGCGCTCGCTTTCGGCACCGAAGAGGATCGGGCGGTCGGCATCCGCAGCATCGCAGGCGGCAATATCGGCACGCAGATCGCGCAGGACACGCTGGGCGCGCCGTATCTGCGCGACGGCCAGGTGCTCGCGGTCGATGCGTGGCAGAAGCATCTGATCGGCCTCGCGGCGCTTTCGCCCAACGCCGCGGTATGGGGCCCCGCCGCCTTTGCGATGCAGATGGTGAGCGCGCCCGAGCAGATGACCTTCGAAGGAGCCGCGTCATGACCGATGTGCCGCTGCTCGTCCCGATGAGCGTCCAGGCGCTGCTGGTGAACCCGCTGGTGCAGAGCCATGTCGTGTTCCGCCGCTGGAGCAACGTCTACGAGAATCTCGAGAACTTCCTCGATCCGATCCCCGGCGCCTTTTCGAACGTCGCCGCCGATCCGCCCGACAAGGGGGTGCACCTTCACTGGAAGCTGCCGAGCGCGATTACGCATGGCGAAGCGCAGGCGGGCGAAGCGGTCTCGTTCAAATGCCTGCCCAATCGCTGGCTCGTGCTGCGCCGCGCGGCCGCGCCGAACGCCACCGTCGCGCCGCAGCTGACCGCGTGGATCGTCCAGAGCGATTTCCTCGATCCCGAGGCGGGGACGAGCGCGTTCGTCGATCCCTCCTCGACGGCGAACGATATCAAGCTGACCCGGATCGGGCGCAGCGTGCCGATCGAGCAGTGGCAGAGCGAGCCCGGCGGGGCGATGTTCCTCAAGCCCACCGGCATCGCCGACGTGACCTTCGCCGCCTATCAGCCCGGCGTGCTCGACGTGCTTTCCTTCTACGATCCGGCGACGGGGGTGGCCGAGGGCAGCTTGCTCACCTATTTGGTCGCGGGCTGGTATTCGGACACGAGCGAGGATCCGCTCGTCACGCACAGCGCCGCCGTGCTCAACTGGGTCATCAATGGCGGCGACGATACGCCGCCCGACCTGACCGTGGTCCACGGCATGATCTCGGGCGTCGAATGGCAGACGACGACGCTTCCCGACCGGATCGATCCCGACGCGTCGCAGATGCAGGTCGCGGTCGGCTACAGCTCGGTCGACGCGCTTTCGGCGATCATCGCGGCGAATGCGGGAAGCTCGGCCGAGACGCTGGTGAGCAAGCTCCAGGCCTTCCAGTACAATGTCCTGCCGACGCTCGACGACCCCGACGGGATCGCACAGCTCGAGCTGCTGATCCGCGACGCGTGGTTCGGGACGACGCCGGGGGGCACGCGCTGGAAGATCGTGCCGGTGTCGCAGGGACAACCGGCCTCCGATCAGAACGCGCAGCTCACGCGCGATCCGCAGGCGGCGACGCCCCGGCTCACGGCGGATCAGCAGCAATGGCTCGCCGCGCTCAACCGGCGCCAGCGCGACTATGACGTTGCGGCGCGCGAGCTCCAGACGCGCCAATGGGAGCTGTTCGCGGTCTGGTGGAAGTCGCAGCGCGGCAAGTTCCTCGACGCGTACCAGTTCGGCCAGAATTTCGGGATCGATACGCAGGCGCTCGTCCAGCAGCTCGTCGATGCGCTCGATCCCGGCACGCCCGGCAGCCTGCTCTCGGTCACCGCGCAGCTGAAGGCGCAGGTGGACGCGATGCGCGCCGCGCTCCCCGATCCGACGGCCAGCGACAATTCGGCCTTCCTCGCCGGCTTGCCGCCGCTCCCTCCACCCTCGCAAGGCGCCCCGCCCAACCCCGCGCTCGAACTGCGCGCCGAGGCGCTGCCCGCTTTCTTCCATCCCGCCGATCCGGTGCTCCTCGTCGCGGGGCTCGATCCGCCGCCCGCGCAGCCCGATGCGGGCGCTACGCTCCAGTGCCGCAAGGTGGAGGCCGCGGTCACCGGCGTGACGGTCGGCTCGGTCTCGGTCACGCGCAGCTCGGGATCGATGGCGTCGATGATCGCGCTGCCCGATTTCTCGAGGCTCCCCGCCGCTGTCGCGCAGGCGCTCGGCGCACTCGGCGTCGAGGCGTATTTCGCCGATCCCGGCAACGCCGCCGCGATCGTCGCCAATGGCGCAGGCGGCACCGGCGATGCCGCGAAGCTCGCCGCGGCGATGGCGGCCGGAACCGCGCAAATCTCGACCATTTCCGCCTCGCTCGCCGCGAGCTACGCCTTCGCCGAATGGCAGCAGGCCTGGGCGCCGCTCTTCCTCGAATGGGAGATCAGCTGGTTTCCGACCGTGGGCGCGCAGACCCAGACGGTCGAGGCGCCGACGGGTCCGTTGCAATCGCCGCCGGACAGTGGCGGCGAGATCGACAACTGGCCCTTCCTGGCCGATGTCTGGAGCTTCGACGGGAGCGACAACGTCTCGCAGCGCGGCTCCGAATATTATCGGTGCAACGCGGCGCCGCCGACCGATTATCCGAGCACCTATTCGGGGCGCACCTTCCTCACGCCGCAGGCGGGGCTGCTCCTCGCCAAGCGCGTCGACGAATATGCCACGCTGCATCCCGGCGACGTCGATCTCGGCGAGATCAAGGACCTGATCGAGGCGATCGGCGAGACGCGCTTTCTCTCGCAGTCGCTGAGCGGATTCAACGACGCGTTCGTGATGCGCGGGCTCTCGCACGCGCTTCCGCCGAGCGATCCAGCGGTGAAGGCGGCGGTGGGCGACGAGAATCGCGGCGTGCCGATGGTCGAGCTGGGCGACCGCGACTTCAGCTTCGACACCGGCACGCCCTTCTTCTTCCCCGCGCGGGGCGGATCCTTCCGCTTCGAGCGGCTGGCGCTGATCGACGGGTTCGGCCAGGTGCTCGATTTGCTCGCCGCCAATGGCAATAGCGGTTCGGCGGCGACGAGCTTCGCGCCGCTGCGTGGGCCCGGCCTCGCGCCCGATGACGGAGCGGGCTTCGCGGACGCGCCACGCCGGATCAAGCAGGCGCCGCGCATCGTCCAGCCCGCGCGGCTCGACTTGCGCCTTCTCGACAGAACGGACGACAGCGCCGAGGTCTATTATGCCGGCGGCGCCGATCCGCTGTGCGGCTGGCTGCTGCCCAACCATCTCGACCGTTCGATCGCGGTGTACGATGCCGACGGCAATTCGCTCGGCGAGATGATGGTGCTGGCCGACACGGACGGTACGCCGACGGTCCGCTGGCTCCCCACGCCGAACGAGCAGAATCCCGTCACCGATCCCTCGCAGATCGCCAACGCGCATCTGCGTTCGATCCTGACGGCCTTCTTCGGCACTGATGGCGCGATTCCCGCGGCCGGGCGTGCCGCGGCGTTCATGGCCTTCTACAAGTCGATCGACGAGACCTTGTGGATGGTGGACCCGATCGGCGGGCAGGCCGATCAGGACCTCGCGGTGCTGATCGGACGGCCGATCGCGGTGGTGCGCGCGCAAGTGCAGTTCGAACTCTTCGGCCGCCCCGCGGTCAACCAGAGCTGGCGCGATTCGCTGCTCGATCTCGACGCCGGCCTGACCGGGCTCAGCTTCCCGATCCGGCTGGGCAGCACCGAGCTGCTCGACGACGGGCTGATCGGCTATTTCGCGGCGGACAGCTATGCGACATTCAATGCGGTCCACGCATCGACCACCGACACCTCCCCCTATGTCGCGGCGATCGCGCCGCAAAACTATCTGTCGCTCGACCTCGCTTATCCCGGCTATCAGCAGGTCACGCTGACGATGCTGATGGATCCGCGGGCCAACGTTCACGCGACCACCGGCATCCTGCCCGTCGCGACGATGCAGCTTCCGGCCGAGTTCTACACCGGCGCGCTCGCACGGATCGCCGTGACCTTCCGCATCGGCCCGCTGTTCACCCAGCCCGACGCAGTGCGGCTGCCGCTCCCCGCCGAGCATAACGGCGCTTGGGCGTGGATCCGCCATATCGGGCCCGGCGCGACCGACTGGGAAGTCGATCCGATCATCGCCGCGGACGCCACCGCCCGGCTTCCCGACGCGCCGCCGCGGCTGATGGACGGCTGGCTCCAGTTCACGCCCGGGACGGGGCAATAGGGAGGCGGCGCTTACCGACCGGCATCGATCGAGAGGAAAACAGGCACTTGCAGCTCGACTATGCGTTCCTTTGCAGCCCCGACCCGCTCCAGGCGGGCAGCCACGCCACGCTCACGCTCGTCGTCTCCAGCCCGGGCAAGTCGGCGGTGGCGTGCCGCTCGATCGTCGTCGCCTTTCCGCTCGGCGTATCGGCGAAGGACCTTGCGGTGTCGGCGGCGGGAGTCGAGACTGTCGTGCCCGGTGGCTGGAGCGTCACCGCGAACGGCGGGACTTTCGAGCTCCAGCCGGTTGCGGGCTCTGGCCCGGTCAGCGCCGACGGGCTGACCTTCACCTTCGCGGCGATCCTGCTCAACGACCAGCCCGGCGTCGCGCATGTCCTGATCGAAGAGAATGTGGGCGACGGCGCGCCGGCGACCACGCAAGTGCCCGTCGCCAAATTCCCCGCGCGCTTCGCGCTGGGGGAACTCGGCTGCGACCCGTCCGAAGTCGTCGCGCCGGGCATCGTGACGCTCAGCTGGACCGCGGTGGCGGTCCCCGGCTGCACCTTCGCGATCGAATATGAGCCGGGCGACAACGTTCCGAGGATGACCGTCCCCGTGGGCAATGTCGGCCCCTTGCAGGTGCGCAACCTCACGCGGCGTAGCTCGGTCACGTTCACGCTCGTAGCCACCGCGGTCGTGCCCGGCGCCGACGCGCCGATGGTCCTCAAGCGGCAAGTCACGGTAGCGGTCGACACGCCCGATCTGCTCGTCTGGGTCGAGCCGCCGACCGTCGGCGTCAACGGCCTCGTCCGGCTCAACTGGAGCGCCGACAATGTCGATCATTGCCTGCTCGACGGCGCGCAGGTCGCCAATGCCGGATCGCGTTACTATGTCGTGACCGCGAGCCGCAGCTTTACCGTGTTCGGCGTCGATGCGCAGGGCAAGCGCTATCAGCAACAGGCGGCCGTAACCGTCGATCCGCACATCGTCCCCACCGAGACGGGCTATGTCCTGCAAGCATCTGACGGCGCTACCGGTGCGCCGGGGACGCTGAGCGAGAACTGGCTGGGGATCGACAATTCGTGGTTCGGCGGCCCCGGCGGCAAAGGAAGCGACGCCGTGGTCTCGTGGACGCTCGATCCGCTCGATCCGGTCGCCAGTGCCCGCGTGGTGCCGATCACCGTTACCGGCGGAGTCGGCGGGACGGGCGGCGCGGGGGGCGGATTGAAACGGATGCTGCCGATGCCCGGGCCGGGTGGCATCTGGACGATGTTCGACGCGAGCGATTATGCGAGCGGCGGCAATGGCGGGCAGGGCGGCAACGCCGCGGTCACGCTCACCTTCGACGACAGCCGTCCCGATGTCGCGCAATATGTCGTCAGCATCGCCGGCGGACAGGGCGGCGTGGTCGGCGGCCCCCCTGATCCCAAGATCGTCAACACGCCTTCGCACGGCGCGCCCGGCACGGCGTCGCTCTGCGTGGACGGCCAGCCCGTGGTGCTCGGATGACCGACACGCTGCTCAGCTACGCGATCGTCCACGATCCCGATCCGCTGCTCATCGGGGGGAAAGCGAGCTTCACGCTGGCGGTCTCCAATCCCTCGCGGCGCTACATCACCTGCACCTCGATCGCCGTCACGCTGCCCGTCGGCACCAATGCGCGCGACCTCATCGCCGATGCGGGTTCGATCCAGTACGGCAATTACGACGGCTGGACGGTCACGCCGCAGGGCGGCACGATCAATCTGATCCCGAGCGGCGGATCGGCGACGATTGGCCCCGACGGGATTGCCTTCACCTTCTCGAACGTCGAGATCAACGACCAGCCGGGCACCGCGACGATCTCGATCGCCGAGACTGCCGCGGCCGACAAGGGCGCGGCACAGCTCGGCAACGCGCTGCTCCCGGTCGCCAAGTTCCCCGACAGCTTCCATCTGAGCGAGCTGCTCGTCCAGCCGGTGGCGGTGGCGGCGGGCGGAACGGTGCTGCTGGTCTGGACGGGGTTCGACGAGCCCGGCTGCACCTACACGATCGACTATCAGCCCGGCGACGATGTCGGCACCGCAGTCAGCAAGCAGGTGGCGGCGATCGGCCCGCTCACTTCCGAGCCGCTCACCCGGCGCGGCGGCGTGACCTTCACGCTCACCGCGACGATCCAGCTCCCCGGCGACGATACGCCGCTGGTCATCCAGCGCCAGGCGACGGCCACGGTCGCGACGCTTTCGATCGACGTGCAGGCAATGCCGCCGGCCGTCCCGGTCGGCGGCCTGGTGCTGCTCAAATGGCGCGCCGCAAATGCGAAGAGCTGCATGCTCGAGGACGGCACTACCGTCGACGCCGTGGGGGAGAAATATTATTGCGTACGCCGCGATGCGACTTTCGTCGTGCGCGCATTCGACGCGGCCGGCAACATGATCGATGGCAGCGCCTATGTGAACATCGATCCCGGCATCGTCGCTACCGAGACCGGGCTGAATCTCACGGGCGCGGCGGGCACCGCGGGGAGGGACGGACATAGCTACCAGGCATCCTCCGGCGACACCGGGGGACCGGGCGGGCCGGTCAGCGCGACGACGACGCAGCCGGCGCTCGATCCGGTCGGCCGGCAACGCGTGATCCTCCTCACGGTCGTGGGCGGCGCGGGTGGGAAGGGCGGTGATGGCGTGTTCAGTCCGATGCCCGGTGGAGGTACGGGCACGCCCGGCAATGGCGGCCCCGGCGGCAGCGCCAGCCTCGATCTCACGCTCGATTCGTCGGCGGGCGCGAGCGCGCAATATATCCTCGACGTACGCGGCGGCGCGGGCGGTGCGGGCGGCTACACCGCATTGGGCGAGTCCCAATATGGCAATCCCGGCGCGCCGGGGTCGGCCGCGATCTCGCTCAATGGCCAACCGCTGACCGTGATCCAATGACGGGCAATGTCTTCTCCGGCGACGCGCTGACTCGCGCAGCCGCCGGGTCCCGGCAAGCCGGGCAGCCCCGGCTCCGCGGCGATCACCTTGCACGGCCAGCCGCTGACGATCATCGAGTAAGGCGCGCCGCGCGATTGCGAGTGGAGGACAGAATGGCGAGCAGCAACGTTCTTCTCGAAGCGCAATCGGGCGACACGCTGCTCAAATATGCGTTCTGCGTCGACCCCGATCCGCTGCGCGTGAGCGGCAAGGGCATGCTGACGCTGATCGTTTCGAACCCCGGCCGGACGGTCGTCACCTGCACTGCGATCAAGGTCTACATCACGCCCGGCCCGCAGGCGAAGAACCTGACCGCGACCGACGCGACGATCGAGACCCGCCCGCAAAAGGGGTGGAACGCCCGGCTCGTCGACGGCGCCTTCGTGCTCACGCCGTCGGGCAGCGCCGGCCAGATCGGCCCCGACGGCGCGAGCTTCGTATTCGCCGCGATCGACATCAACGACCAGCCCGGCACCGCCGCGATCGGCATCACCGAGACCGCGTCGACCGGCGGCCAGCCCGCGCAGGACCGGCATGCGAGCATTGACGTGTACAAATTCCCCGTCGCCTTCGCGCTCGGCACGCTGACCTGCGATCCCGACGACATCCCGTGGAACGGATCGACGACGCTGACATGGAGCGGCACGGGCGAGCATGTCACCTATACGCTCGGCTATCGTCCAGGCGACGGTGGCGATCTGGTGAGCGTGCCTGTCCCCGCCGCAGGACCCTGGCCCGTCCATCACCTCACGCGCACCGGCGGCGTCGTCTTCACGCTCACCGCGACGATGACGATCCCCGGACAGGACGCGCCGATCGTCGCCAAGCGCCAGACGACGGTGACGGTCAGCACGCTTTCGCTGACTCTCGTCGTCCAGCCGCCCGCAGTGGGCAGGAACGGGCTGGTCCGCCTGTCGTGGCGCGCGCCCAATGCCGAATATTGCACGCTCGAGGACGGCACCCGGCTGCCCGCGGCGGGCACCTGCTTCGTCACGCTCGCGCAGAGCCGCGACTTCCTGATGACGGCCTATGGCGGCGGCGATTCGCGGCAGGAACAGCGCCACGTCGCGGTCGATCCGGCGATCGTGGCAACCGAAACGGGCTATGCGATCACCGGCGTTGCGGGCGGGCAGGGCGCCGATGGCACGGTGTGCAACGAGAGCGTGCCCGATCCCCGCCACCGCTGCTATCCAACGCCCGGGGGCAAGGGCGGCGCGGGCGGCGACGCCCGGCTCGACGGGCAGCTTCCGCCGCTCGATACGACAGTGAAGCCGCGCCGGGTCATCCCGATCGCGCTCACCGGCGGGCAGGGCGGTCCGGGCGGAAGCGGCGGATGCACCATCCCCGATTTCGGCCCGCCGCGTAACGAGCAGCCCGACGGTCCCGGCGGCGACGGCGGCAGCGCGATCCTCGCCGCGACCTTCGACAAGCCCGGCGAGCCGCCCGCGCAATATGTCGTGGTGCTCACGCCCGGTCAGGGCGGGACCGGATCGTCGCCGGGCAGCCCGGGCGGCATTTCGCTGCCGGGCAGCACCGTGCCGCAGGGGTTATGAAGGGGGAATCGAGATGACGGGCGATCTGTTTCTGGCCGCCGCGCAAGGCGGCGACACCTTGCTGCAATACCAGATCGGCCTCGATCCCGACCCGCTTTGGGCGGGCGCGGAGGCCCGGCTCACGCTCGTCGTGTCCAATGGCGGGCGGACGCTGGTCGATTGCGCCTCGATCCGCGTCACGATCCCGCGCGGGCCGCAGGCGCGGGACCTCACCACCGATACGAGCATCGGGACGAACGTGGACGGGTGGAACGCCAGCGACGACGAGGATGCGATCGTCTTCACGCCGATCGGCGCCGCCGGCAGCATCGGCGCCGACGGCGTGACCTTCACGCTCTCCGGTTTCACGATCAACGACCAGCCCGGCACCGCGCTCCTCGGAATCACCGAGACCGCGTCGTTCGAGGGTCAGCCCGCGCAGGCGCGCAGCACGAGCATCGAGTTGTGCAAATTCCCCACCGCCTTCACGCTCGGCGAGCTCGACTGCAATCCCGACGACATCGCGCCGGGCGGATCGACGACGCTCACCTGGGCCGGCACCGGCGACAATGTCAGCTATGCGCTCGGCTACCGCGCGGCGGACGGCGCGGATCCTGTCGAAGTGTCGGTCGGCGCCGTCGGGCCCTATACTGCGACCGGGCTGACGCACAGCAACAGCGTGATCTTCACGCTCAGCGCGACGATGCCGGTGCCTGGGCAGGATGCGCCGCTGGTGGTCAAGCGCCACGCAACCGTCACGATCGACACGCTGACGCTGAATGTCGAGATCGATCCTCCTGCGGTGGGCGTCAACGGACTGGTGCGGCTGCGCTGGCAGGCGCCCAATGCCGATTATTGCACGCTCGAGGACGGCACGCGCCTGCCGGCCTCGGGGGTCCACTTCCTCACGCTGACGCAGTCCCGCGCGTTCATGGTGACGGCGTGGAAAGGCGATCAGTCGGTCCAGCAGCAGCGCAATATCGTCGTCGACTCGACGATCCAGCCGACCGAAACCGGCTATGCCGTCACCGGAGCCGAGGGAGCGGCGGGCGCAAGCGTTCCGGCGCCCGCTCCCTCGCCCTCGCCGTTCCCGCATCTGCCGATCATCGACGATGTCGGCGCGAGCTCCGGCAGGGGCCGCGCGGCGGTCGCCGACGACTGGAACGATCCGCTGGTGCCGCCGCAATTCCCTTGGGAGAATCAGCCCCAGGGTGGCCCGGGCGGCGCGGGCGGCGACGCGCGGCTCGATATCGCCTTGCCGTCGCTCGATACGACCGAAAGGCCGGCGAGGGTCATCCCGATCACGCTCACGGGCGGAAGGGGCGGGGCGGGGGGCGCGGGGGCGCCCTTCGTTCCGATGGGCGGCGCATCGTTCGGGAGCGGTCAGGGAGGGCCGGGCGGCAATGCGATCCTCAACGCAAGCCTCGGCAAGCCCGGCGAGACGCCCGCGCAATATATCGTCGTGCTCACGCCGGGCGGCGGCGGCGACCCCGGCGGGTCTTCGGGCGGCGTGACGCTGTCGATCGCCGACGAGCCGTAAGCCCGCTCAGATCCGGTTGGCGCGCGCGATCCCGCCCAAATGCAGCGCGCTCGGCCGCGGCGTGCGCCTGAAGGTCTCGCGGTCGACGGCGACGAGCCCGAACGGCACGCCATAGCCCGAGGTCCACTCGAAATTGTCGAGCAGCGACCAGTATAGATAGGAATGTACCGGGATGCCTTCGTCGAGGCATTGCCGCACCCCGTCGAGCGCGGCGTCGATGAACGCGATCCGCCGCGCGTCGTCCTTCGCCGCGATCCCGCTCTCGGTGACGTAGATCGGCTTTCCGATCGCGCGATGCGCCCAGCGGATCGTGTTGGCGAGCGCCTGCGGATAGAATTCGTAACCGGCCAGCGTCATTTCCGCGCCCTTGGGCGGCGCGACCATGCCGTTCGCATCGAACACGAAGCGCGTATAGGTCTGGACGCCGAAGAAATCGGCAGCCTCGCGCGCCACCGTCACCCACTCGCCGTAGAGCTTGTCGCGGTAATGCGCGGCGATCGCGGGATCGTCGGACTGGATGTCCTGCGTGGTCAGCGTGATGCCGACCGGCAGGTCCGGCCGCACCGCCTTGATCGCGGCATAGCCCTGCCGGTGCGCCTCCTGCATGATCGGCGTGACGACCGCGGTGTCGGCATAAGCGAGCCGCGAGAAGCGCGGCGAATCGGTCGCCTTGGCCGCCGCGGCGATCGCCGCCCTCACCTTGGGGATCACTGTCGCGATGCCCGGCATCATGTCGACGAGCAGGCGGATGTTCGCTTCGTTGAAGGTCGTCGCCATGTGCATCAGCGCGCCGAGCCGCTCGGCGACCTTGCGGCAATAGCGCGCGAAGATCGCCGGGGCGCCCTCGACTTCGAACCCGCCGCGCATCGCGAACCAGAGCGGCGTGGTAAAATGGTTGAGCGTCACGATCGGGCGTAGGCCGTGCGCGCGGCACGCCTCAAGCATCCGCGCATAGTGATCGAGTTCGGCGTAGGAGAAATGCCCTTCGCTCGGCTCGATCCGCGCCCATTCGACGCCCAGCCGGTACGCGTTGAAGCCGAGCTTCGCGGCGAGCGCGAAATCCTCTTCGTAGCGGTGATAGGAATCGCACGCGTCGCCCGAGCGCTCCTTGAACATGCTCGGCTGGAGGTTCTCCATCAGCCAGGCGTCGGCGTTCGTGTTGTTGCCTTCGCTCTGATAGGCCGAGATCGCCGTGCCCCAGAGGAAGCCCGGCGGCGCGGGCTTGCGGCGTTGCGG
>JAEWCK010000030.1 GCA_023390675.1 Pseudomonadota bacterium | reverse complement strand
ACGTCCGCTCGGCCGAAGGGCTGCCGATCTACAGTTATGCGCGCGAGCGCCGCGTCCAGCTGAGCTACGCCGAATATCCGAAGCAGCTCGTCAACGCCTTCCTCTCGGCCGAGGACAAGACCTTCTTCAGCCATCACGGCGTCGATTTCCCGGGCCTGATCCGCGCCGTGGCCGAAGGCGCGCTGAGCGGGTCGACGCCGCGCGGCACCTCGACGATCACCCAGCAGGTCGCCAAGAACCTGCTCGTCGGCAACGAAGCGAGCTATCTGCGCAAGATCAAGGAAGGCATCCTCGCCTGGCGCATCGAGGACACGCTCTCCAAGCCGCAGATCCTCGAGCTCTACCTCAATTCGATCGAGCTCGGGCGCAACGCCGGCGGCGTCGAGGCGGCGAGCCACGCCTATTTCGGCAAGGAGCTCGACGAGCTCAGCCTGCCGCAGATGGCCTATCTGGCGATCCTGCCCAAGGGCCCGGCAAACTACGATCCCGATCGCCATGCCGATCGCGCGATCGAGCGGCGCAACTGGGTGCTCGGGCAGATGCGCGCCAACGGGTTCATCACCCAGAGCGAGCACGACTCGGCGGTCGCAGCGCCGCTCGGCACGGTGCCGCGCCAGACGCCGAAGTACGAGCGGATCGGCGGCTATTTCGTCGAGGAGGTCCGCCGCCAGCTGATCGACAAGTTCGGCGAGACCGACGAGAACGGGCCGTACAGCGTCTATTCGGGCGGCCTCTGGGTGCGCACCTCGCTCGACCCCAGGCTGCAGCAATACGCCACCAAGGCGCTGCGCGACGGCCTGCTGCGCTACGATCGCGGTCGCGGCTGGTCCGGGCCGATCGGGCATGCCGATGTCGGGCGGAGCTGGCTCCAATCGCTGCTCAACACCAATATCGGGCTCGATTACGAGGATTGGCGCGCAGGCATCCTGATCGAGCGCAACGGGGGCGGCTGGCAGATCGGCTTCGACGACGGCTCGACCGGTACGCTCCCCCAATGGGGTGCGACGATGCCGGTGCGCGGCCAGGGCGGGCAGGCGTTCAATGCGTTCAAGGCCGGCGACATCGTCGCGGTCGCGCCCGCCGGCGGCAGCAACTGGTCGCTCCGCTCGATCCCCAGGATCTCGGGCGGCTTCGTGGTCGAGGACCCGCGGACGGGCCGCATCCTCGCGATGCAGGGCGGGTTCGACGCGCGCATCCAGTCGTTCAACCGCGCGACCCAGGCGCAGCGCCAGCCGGGCTCGACGATCAAGCCGATCGTCTACACCGCCGCGCTCGAACAGGGAATGACCCCTGCCTCGATCGTCGTCGACGGCCCGTTCTGCGTCTGGCAGGGCGCCGGGCTCGGCCAGAAGTGCTTCCGCAACTTCGGCAATGCCCGCGGCGCCGGGCCGCACACGATGCGCTGGGGCCTCGAGCAGTCGCGCAACCTGATGACGGTCCAGATCGCCAACCAGGTCGGCATGGACCACGTCGTCGATCTGATGCAGCGCATCGGCGTCTCGAAGCAGAAATTCCCGCCCTATCTCTCCTACGCGCTCGGCGCGGGCGAGACGACCGTGCAGCGCATGGTCAACGCCTATTCGATCCTCGTGAACCACGGCCGCGCACTCAATCCCTCGCTGATCGACTTCGTCCAGAACCGCCGCGGCCAGGTGATCTGGCCCGAGAACTGGCGGCCGTGCGAGGGCTGCAACCAGCCCGACTGGAAGGGCGAGGCGATGCCGCGTCCGGTCAGCCGCGCGCGCCAGGTGGTCGATCCGCTCTCGGCCTATCAGATCGTCCACATCGCCGAAGGCGTGGTCCAGCGCGGCACCGCGACCGTGCTGCGCGACCTCAATCGCCCGATGATGGGCAAGACCGGCACGACCTCGGGCCCGACCGACGTGTGGTTCGTCGGCGGATCGCCGCAGATGATCGGCGGGCTCTATATCGGCTACGACACGCCGACCAATCTCGGTGGCTATGCACAGGGCGGATCGATCGCCGCGCCGATCTTCAAGCAATTCGCGATCCCCGCTTTCGAAGGCATGGAGAAAGTTCCCTTCACTGCGCCGCAGGGCATCCGCATGGTCCGCATCGATCGCGCGAGCGGCAAGCCGGTCTCCGGCGGCTGGCCGTCGAACGACCCGCTCGCCTCCGTGATCTGGGAAGCCTTCAAGCCCGAGACCGACCAGCGCCGCGAGCGCCGCGCCGAGGACGAGCAGCCGGAGACCAAGGCCGTCGAGAAGAAGGCAGCGCCCCAGGCCGAAAGCCAGGGCGACAGCGATTTCTTGCAACGCGAGGGCGGAATCTACTAGCGCGCGTCTGACACCCTATATGCGTCATCCCGGCGAAAGCCGGGATCCAGAGCCGGGAAGCGAAATCCCTTGTGGCCCTGGACCTCGGCGTCCGCCGGGGTGACGGTGAAGTTTTCGAGAGGTTTTCATCATGCGCGCCGAAGCGCAGGCTCATGTCGACAAGATCAACGAGGCGCTCGCGCTGCTGCGCCGGTTCCTCGATTGGGACCGCGCGCTGCGCCGCCTCGACGAATTGAATGCGCGCGTCGAGGACCCGACTCTGTGGAACGACGCCAAGGCCGCGCAGGACGTGATGCGCGAGCGCCGCCGTCTCGACGAAGCCATCACCGCGACGCGCGCGATCGAATCCGAGCTGAGCGATACCGCCGAGCTGATCGAGATGGCCGAGGCCGAAGGCGACGAGGAGATGGCGAGCGAAGGCACCGCCAGCCTCGCCCAACTCGCCGAGCGCGCCGAGAAGGACAAGATCATGGCGCTGCTCTCGGGCGAGGCCGACGCCAACGACACCTATATCGAGATCAATTCGGGCGCGGGCGGCACCGAGAGCCAGGACTGGGCGGGCATGCTCCAGCGCATGTACACCCGCTGGGCCGAACGCCACGGGATGAAGGTCGAGCTGATCGACTATCACGCCGGCGAGCAGGCCGGGATCAAGTCGGCGACGCTCTTGCTCAAGGGCGAGAACGCATACGGCTATGCGAAAACCGAGAGCGGCGTGCATCGGCTCGTCCGCATCTCGCCCTATGACAGCGCCGCGCGGCGGCACACCTCGTTCTCGAGCGTCTGGGTCTATCCGGTGATCGACGACAATATCGAAGTCGAGATCAACGAGAGCGAGCTGCGCATCGACACCTATCGCGCCTCGGGCGCCGGCGGGCAGCACATCAACACCACCGATTCGGCGGTGCGCATCACGCACTTGCCCACCGGCATCGTCGTCCAGTGCCAGAACCAGCGCTCGCAGCACAAGAACAAGGCCGAGGCATACAACCAGCTCCGCGCCCGCCTCTACGAACGCGAGCTCGCCGAGCGCGAGGCGGCGGCAAACGCGCAGAACGCCACCAAGACCGATATCGGCTGGGGCCACCAGATCCGCTCCTACGTCCTCCAGCCCTATCAGCTCGTGAAGGACCTGCGCACCGGCGTCACTTCCACGTCGCCGTCGGACGTGCTCGACGGAGACCTCGACCCGTTCATGGCGGCTGCGCTATCGCAGCGCGTGACCGGCGAGACGGTCGAAGTGGAGGATGTCGATTGAGGCTTGCCGCTGTCTGGGTCGGAACGGCGCTGCTCGCGGCGTGCAGCGGCGCGCCGCGCGAGAGCCGCGAGCCCGACAAGGCGGCGCCCGAACAGCACACCGGCTTCCCCGCCGCCGACCGCCCGGTCGCCACCATCGTCTCGCCGCGCTGGTCCGACGAGGAGTCGCGCGACCGGCTGAACGAAGCGGGCCAGGTGATGAACCTCGCGGGCATCGCCGAGGGCATGACCGTGGCCGATATCGGCGCGGGCGAAGGCTATTACACCGTCCGCCTCGCCGCGCGCGTCGGCAAGAAGGGCCGCGTCGTCGCCGAGGACATCGTGCCGGAGACGCGCGACTTCCTCGCCACGCGCGTGCTGCGCGAGAAGCTCGACAATGTCAGCGTCCGCTTGGGCCTCCCCGCCGATCCGCGCCTGCCCGAGGCGAGCTTCGATCGCGTGCTGATGGTGCACATGTATCACGAGATCGAAAGCCCCTACGAGTTCCTCTGGCGCCTGCGCCCCGCGCTCGCGCCCGACGGGCAGGTCGTCGTGGTCGACGCCAATCGCCCCACCGAATTGCACGGCACCCCGCCCGCGCTGCTCAAATGCGAGTTCGCCGCGGTCGGCTATGTCCAGGTCTCGACGAAGCCGATGCCCTCGGCGGGCGGCTATATCGCGATCTTCAAGGCCGCGGGCGAGCGCCCCGAGCCGGGCGCGATCCGCGCATGCCGGAGCGGCAAGACCGCGACTCCGGCCGCAGTGACGGGCGGCTCAAAGGAACCCTGACCGGCGGAAGCTGGTGACGCCCCCGGTCGCGACCACGAGGTGATCGATCAGCCGCACCCCCAGCGCGTCGAGCCCGCGCGCGAGCAGCCGCGTCGCCTCGCGATCCGCCGTGCTCGGCGTCGGATCGCCGCTCGGATGGTTGTGCGCCATCACCAGCCCGCGCGCATCGAACGCGATCGCATCGGCGGCGACGTCGCGGATCGGCAAGTCGAGCATCCCCGCGCAAGGCGAGCGCGCGTGCCGCATTCCCAGCACGCGCTGCGCCTCGTCGAGATAGACGAACGCCACCACTTCCACCGCCTCGTGCGCGAGGGGAGCGAACAGCTCGCCGGCCGCGTCCGGGCCCGCGCGCCGCCGAGGGGAGGGGTCTGTCGCGTCCACGCC
>JAEWCK010000392.1 GCA_023390675.1 Pseudomonadota bacterium | reverse complement strand
CCCATGCGCCCTCCCCTTGAGCGGAGAGGTGACCGGCCGCTGTGCCTGTCAGGGGGGTGACACCCCGACCGGCACGCGATTAACGAAGGAGCGACAGGACTCCCTGCTGGCTCTGATTGGCCTGGGCGAGCATCGCGGTCGACGCCTGGCTCAGGATCTGCGCCTTGGCGAGCGCCGCCGTCTCGGCCGAGAAATCGGCGTCTTCGATACGGCTGCGCGCGTCGCTCAGATTGGCCACGTTCGAGGTCAGGTTGTTGACCACCGACTCGAGCTGGCTCTGGCTCGCACCGAGGCTGGCGCGGGCGGTGTTGACCGTCGTCAGGGCGTCGTCGAGCGTGTCGAGCGCATCCGAGGCGTCACCCGCGTCGGAAATGTCGATCGCAACCGCGTCGTCGAGGTCGATGTCGGCGAAGCTCACCGTGACCGTGTCGGCCGAAGTCGAACCGGTCTGGATCGTGACGTCACCCGAATCGCCGGCCGAGCCGTCGAACAGCGCCACGCCGTTGAACGTCGTGTTGGTCAGGATGTTGGTGATCTGCGTGGTCAGCGCAGTCACTTCGGTCTGAAGGTTGGTGCGGTCGTCGTCCGAATAGGTGCCCGAGGACGACTGGACCGCCAGCTCGCGGATGCGCTGCAGCATGTTGGTCACTTCGCCCAGCGCGCCTTCGGCGGTCTGCGCCATCGAGATGCCGTCATTGGCGTTGCGGATCGCCTGGTTCATGCCGCGGATCGACGCGGTCATGGTCGAGGCGATCGCCAGGCCGGCGGCGTCGTCCTTGGCCGAGTTGATGCGCTTGCCGGTCGACAGGCGCTCCATCGCGGTGTCCAGCATCTTGTTGGCAGCCGTCGAGGCGTTGCCGGCGCGGAGCGCCGCGGTGTTGGTTCCGATAACAGTCATGTCTTTTACTCCATGCTAGCCGGCTTCCCGCGTACCCCCCTGAACGGGAGCCAGGAGCCGCCACGCCAAGGAACGGCCGCCGCACGGAGCGATTAAGCGAAAAATTTTGCCCCCTTCGCGCGCGCGTACGGGCGCGCCCGGAATCATTCTGCGGCGATTTTCTATGCTTTACTGCTCGTTAACCAACAATCGCGCATCAAGCCTTCAACAACAGGGGGTCCATCCATGCGCGCCATCGTTCCGTCCGCCGCCGTACTGCGTCAGAAATATGCATTGGTGTCGGCGCTCAGGGCGCAGGGTTTCGCGATCGGGTCGTGCGAGGACGGCAAGCCGGGCGCTGGCGACCTCTTCCTCGTCGCGGACGGCGAGGTGCCTCCGGTCGCCGCGCGCACGCTGATCCTGAGCGACGCCGGACGCGAGGCGATCCCCTTCGCCGACGGCAACCCCGCCCGGATCGGCTATGCCGGCGAGGACGCCGCGATCGGTGCGGGCTTTGCCAGCGCGATGCTGCGCGGGAGCCACGAGCCGGTGGCGTCGGACCCCGAGAGCCTCGCCTTGCTCGCGCTCGCCGAGCGCGTCGCGGCTTCCGACATCACCGTGCTGATCAACGGCCCCACCGGCACCGGCAAGGAAGTCCTCGCCAAGGCGATTCACATGGGCTCGTCGCGCCGCGACGGCCCGTTCGTCGCGATCAATTGCGCCGCGCTCCCCGAGACGATGCTCGAGGCGATGCTGTTCGGCCACCAGAAGGGCGCCTTTACCGGGGCCTCGTCGGGCGGACAGGGCTTCTTCCGCGCCGCGCATGGCGGCACGCTGCTGCTCGACGAAATCGCCGAGATGCCGCTCGGCCTTCAGGCCAAGCTGCTCCGCGCGTTGCAGGAACGCGAAGTGGTGCCGATCGGCGGGACGATGCCCGAAAAGGTCGACGTCCGCGTCATCGCCTGCGCCAATCGCGATTTGCAGGGCGAAGTCACTGCCGGCCGGTTCCGCGCCGACCTATACTATCGCCTCTCGGTCTTTCCGCTCGCGACCAAGCCGCTGGTCGAGCGTCCCGGCGACATCGCCGCGCTCGCCGCCGCGATGGTGGTGCGCCACGGCGCGGGCCGTGCGAAACTGCCCTGGATCTCGGTCGACGCGCTCGAAGCGCTCGCCGATCACGACTGGCCGGGCAATGTCCGCGAACTCGAGAATGTCATCCAGCGCGCGCTGCTGTTGTGCGGCGGCGACACGATTTCGCCCGAGCACCTGATCTTCGACCGCCGCCCCGAGGCGCGTGTCGATCAGGTCAACGCCTCGGGCACGCTCTCCAACATCGTCCAGATGCACGAATTCGCCGCGATCCGCGAGATGCTCGCCGAGTGCAACGGCAGCCGGATCGAGACCGCGAAGCGGCTCGGCATCTCGGAGCGGACGCTGCGCTACCGCCTCGCCAAGGCGCGCGAGCAGGGTGAGGACATCGACATGAACCGGAAGGCTTCGGCATGAGCGGGGTGAACGGCGTGGGCGGCGCGATGGGCGTCGACCGGGTGCTGGCGCTGCGTGCCCAGATCCTCGAGCGCAACGCCGCGCTCGCCCGCGCCAACGAGACTCCGGCGGCGACCGGTGCGGCCGCGTCGAAGCCGGCAAGCTTCGCCGACACGCTCCAGGACGCTTTCCGCCAGGTCAATCAGGACCAGGCCCAGGCCGGCGCGCTTTCCGAAGCGTACGAACGCGGCGAGACGGTCGACATCGCCAAGGTGATGCTCGCCCGCCAGCAGGCGTCTGTCGGCTTCGAGGCGACCCTTCAGGTCCGCAACAAACTCCTGTCCGCCTACAAGGACATCATGAGCATGCCGGTGTAATCCATGAGCAATGCCCTGACCCCTTCCGACAATGCGCTCGCGGCTTCGGCCGAGCGCCTCTCTGCGCCTTTGAGGCAGATGGGTGGGCTGCTCCAGCAGCCTGCCATCAAGCGTGCGATGCCGTTGATCTTCCTGATCGGGCTGGTCGCCGCGGGCTTCCTCGCCTGGTCGACGGTCGCGACCTCGCCGCAGCGCATCCTCTTCGCCAACCTGACCGACGCCGACAAGGCTTCGGTGACGAGCGCGCTCGAGACCGCGAACATCGCCTCGAGCGTCGACAGCTCGGGCTCGATCACGGTTTCCGAGGACGATTACCACAAGGCGCGGATGCTGCTCGCCAGCCAGGACCTGCCCAAGGCGCAGCCCGGCGGCTACCAGATCCTCGACAATCTGCCGATGGGCGTCAGCCGCGCGGTGGAAGGCGAACGCCTGCGTCAGGCGCGCGAGACCGAGCTCGCCCGCTCGATCGAGGAGATCGACGCGGTGGCCGAGGCGCGCGTCCATCTCGCCACGCCCGAAGCCAGCGTATTCGTCCGCGATCACGCTGCGCCTTCGGCCAGCGTCGTGCTCAAGCTCCAGGGCGGCCGAGCCCTTGGCGACGCGCAGATTCGCGCGATCGTCAATCTCGTCGCCTCGTCGGTTCCCGGCATGACGCCGGAGAACGTCACGATCGTCGATCAGATGGGGGCGCTGCTCTCGAAGTCGGGGGATCAGTCCGGCGCGTCGGCGGGCGACACCCGCATCGATTTCCAGCGCCGCGTCGAGGACAAATATCGCCAACAGCTCGTCCAGCTGCTCACGCCTTTGGTCGGCGCGGGCAACTTCACCACCGAAGTCCAGGCCGATGTCGATCTCGACGAGAACCAGGCGACGCGCGAAAGCTACGACAAGGAAGGCGCAGTCGTCCGCGCCGAGCAGGGCGCGTGGACCGGCACGTCGAAGGACGGCGCGCAGGCGCCCGGCGGCATCCCCGGCGCGCTTTCGAACACGCCGCCCCCGGCGAGCACGATCACGTCGCCCAACGCCCAGCCGACGC
>JAEWCK010000389.1 GCA_023390675.1 Pseudomonadota bacterium | reverse complement strand
CCCATGCCCAGCAGGCCCCCGCGGGCGACGGGATCAATCCGCGCCCGCCCGCCACGCCGATCAAGGCGTCCAAGATCATCCTCGTCGGCGATTCGACCGTGCAGCAGCTTTCGGGCTGGGGCGGCAGCTTCTGTGCCAGCCACGTCACCAGCTTCCTCGCCTGCGTGAACCTCGCTCGCGGCGGGCGCAGCACCTATAATTACCGCGCCGAGGGCAGCTGGGACCTCGCGCTCGCCGAGATGAAGACCCCCGGCTTCGTAAAGACCTGGGTGCTCATCCAGTTCGGCCACAACGACCAGCCCGGCAAGCCTGGCCGCTCGACCGACCTCGCCACCGAATTTCCCGCAAACCTCAAGCGCTACATCGCCGAGACGCGCGCCGCAGGAGCGGTGCCCGTGCTCGTCACGCCGCTCACGCGCCGCCAGTTCAAGCAGGGCAAGCTCGACCGCGACCTCGATCCCTGGGCCGATGCGATTCGCAAGGTCGCGGCCGAGGAGCATGCGCCGCTGGTCGATCTGAACAGGCGCAGCGCCGACGCGGTGGAGGCGTTGGGGCCGGCAGCTTCGGCGCGCTTCGCGCAGATGGCGCCATCGCCCGACGTCGCGACTGCACTGCTCACGGGTACCAGCGTATCGAACGCGCCGCCGGCCGCGCCCGGCACGCCTGCACCGCAGCCCCAGAACAATGCTGCGGTCGAGCGGATGGGCGACGCCAAATTGTCGTTCGACTACACGCACCTTGGTCCCGCGGGGGCGGACTTCTTCTCGAAGATGGTGGTCGACGAACTGGCGATCGCCGTGCCCGAGATGCGCCGGCTGCTGGTGCCGTAGAGGCAAGGGTGCCGGGGCTTAGCTGCCTGTGGAACAAATATAGAACAAATTTCTTTCCTACAGCGCATCTTCCCGATACAGGCTGGTCGGTTGGCCGATTCGAGGAGAGGGACCTTGCAAAATCTCGTGCCCGTGCCGCGCGAAGCGCGACCGCCCTTGCCGGATTTCACCCCGGTGCCGCGCAAATATCGCCACGACGGCTGGACGCCCGAGCGGCAGAAGGCGTTCATCGAGGCGCTGGCCGACACCGGGTCGGTCACGCGCGCGGCGGGCCTGGTGAACATGGCGCAGGCGAATTGCTATGCGCTTCGCCGCGCGCCGGGCGCGGAGAGCTTCCGCCGGGCATGGGAAGCGGCGCTCGACTTCGGCGTGCAGCGGCTGAAGGACATTGCGTTCGAGCGGGCGATCGAAGGCGAGCTGATCCCGGTCTTCGCCGCCGGCAAGCTGATGGGGTTCCGCCGCAAGCGCAACGACGCGCTGCTGATGTTCTGCCTGCGCCATTACGGGCACGATGCCGAAGGGCGGCGCACGGTGGTCAATTATTTCAGCACGCGCGCGAGCGCGGGTACGGGCGCCGAGGGGGCCGCTGCCGGAGCGGAGGCTTCGGCGACGACGATCCGGACGGTGACGACGGGAGCGCCCGACGGCGCGGGCCGGCTCGAACGCGAGGACGCGCTGGCCGCGCAGATCGAAGCTTTCGAGGGCGTCGCGCTCGACAGCGAGGCGCAGGCGGCGATCGCCGCGGCGCTCGAAGCCTGCGCGGCGCGGCGGCGAGAAGCGGATGCGGCGATCGACCGCGGCGGCGAGGACGCCGCGGACGCGACCGAAGAGGATCCCGAAGAGAGCTTCGTGCCGATACCGCATAACGGCTCGCCTTATCGCGGCGAGCTGATCGCGCCCTTTGAGATCGAGCCGGTGGGGTCGTTCGGCGGAGACGAGGGACATTGGAGCCAGGCGGGGGCGGATATGCCCGTGGAACTCGCGCGCATCATCGAAGCGCCCCCCGTGGCCGAGGTCAAGCGGGCGAAGCGAAAGCCGGGATGGGGTTCGAAGAAGCGATTGGAGGGCCAGGGTTGAGGGCGGCCTCGCCCCAAACTCAAGCGCCCGCCATCTCGAGCAGCACCTTCCACTCGTTGTCGCGCACCGGCGTGACCGAGAGGCGCGACTGGCGGAGCATTTCGAGCGCGGCGAGGCGCTTCTCGGCCTTGATCGCCTCGAGCGTCACCGGCTTGCCCAGCTTCTCCACCGGCTTGACCGCGACGCTCGCCCACTTCCCGTCGTCGCCGTCGGGCTGCCAGGCGCGGGTGATCTCCATCACGCCGACCGCCGCCTTTTCGGTGTTCGAATGGTAGAAGAGCGCGCGGTCGCCCGGCTGCATCTCCTTGAGGAAATTGCGCGCGGTATAGTTGCGCACGCCGTTCCATTCGGTCGCGCCATCGCGGACCAGGTCGTCCCAAGAATAGGCGTCGGGTTCGGAGCGGAGGAGCCAGTAGCGCATGGCCATGCGTCCTACTGCGCTAAACCCATGCTTAACAACCGATTCCGAACCAGTTCAGCCATGGATCGTTATTCCCCTCGATACAGCGCCGAGACTCGGGACGGTCCCATGCCCGCTGGCGCCAGATGAGGAGGATGGAGATGACCAATCTCATGAAGAAGGCCGCGTTAGGCGCCGTGCTCGGCGCGACGGTGCTGACCGCCGTGGCGCCCGCTGCGGAGGCGCAGCGCTATCGCCACTATCGTCACCATGACGATACCGGCACCGCGATCGTCGCGGGCATTGCGGGTCTCGCGATCGGCGCGGCGCTCACCAGCGATCGCCGCTACGATTACGACCGTCGCTATTATCGCGATCATGGCTACTATCCGACCGACGGCTATTACTACCGCGATCATTATCGCCGCTACCGCGGCTATGAGCGGTGCACGATCCGCCGCCACTACGATCCGTATTACGGCCGCAGCGTCGCGGTTCGTTACTGCCGCTAGTGCCGGCGCCCGGGGGGCGGCTCTCGCGCCGCTCCCTTCCCGCCGCTAGTCTGGGCGGATGGGAAGCGATTCGCATCCGGAACGGCTAGACCCTGCCGACCCCTATGCCCGGGCCGCGCAGACCTTCCCCGTGCTGGGCGAAGAGATGCGCGAGCGCATGGCCAGCTTCGGCCAAGTCGAGGCGCTGAACGACGGCGCGCTGCTCTTCAGCCGCGGCGAGCGCAGCGTCGATTTCTTCCAGGTGCTCGAAGGCGCGGTCGAGATCATCGACACCGGCGCCGACGGACGCGACCATGTCGTCCACGTCCACGATCCCGGCCAGTTCACCGGCGAGCTAGATCTGTTCAACGATCGCAAGGTCTTCGTGACCGCGCGCGCCAGGGGGGCGACGCGCGTCGTGCGGATCGGGCGCAGCGCGTTTCGCCGGATGATCGCGGCCGAGCCCGATATCGGCGAGATCGTGATGCGCGCCTTCATCTTGAGGCGCGTCGGCATGCTGCTTCACGGCGAGGCGGGCGTGGCGCTGGTCGGCCCCGCGCACGCCGCGGACACGGCGCGGATCGAGAGCTTCCTTCAGCGCAACGGGCTGCCGCATCGCAAGATCGACACCGAGGCCGATCCCGATGCCGGCGGCTTCCTCGAATGCTTTCGGCTGACCGAGGCGGACCTGCCCGTCGTCGTCGTCGAAGGGCAGGCGCTGCGCAATCCGAGCAACGCGCAGGTGGCCGACGCGCTGGGGCTGACGATCGCGCTCGATCCCGACCATGTCCACGATGTCGCCGTGGTGGGCGCGGGGCCGGCGGGGCTCGCGACGGCGGTCTATGCCGCGTCCGAGGGACTCGATACCGTGGTGATCGAAGCGGTCGCGCCGGGCGGACAGGCGGGGACGAGCTCGAAGATCGAGAATTATCTGGGTTTCCCGACCGGCATCTCGGGGCAGGCGCTCGCCGGGCGGGCGCAGGTCCAGGCGCAGAAGTTCGGCGCGCGCCTGCTGGTGTCGCGCTCGGCCGCGGGGATCGATTGCGAGCAGACTCCCTATCGCATCCGGCTCGACGACGGCGCGACGCTGCAGGCGCGCGCCGTGGTGGTCGCGACCGGCGCGCGCTACCGCAAGCTCGACCTGCCCGATTACGACGCGCTCGAGAACAAGGGCATCTATTACGCCGCGACTGCGATGGAGGCCGGGCTGTGCGCCCGGCAGGAGGTCGTGGTGGTCGGCGGCGGCAATTCGGCGGGGCAGGCGGCGGTCTATCTCTCGCGCAGCGCCGCGCACGTCCACGTGCTGGTGCGCGGGCCGGGGCTCGCCGATACCATGTCGCGCTATCTGATCGAGCGGATCGACGCTTCCGATCGGATCACGCTGCATGCCCATACCGAAGTGACCGGGCTCGAGGGCGAGAGCCATCTGGAAGCGCTGACCTGGACCGACCGGCGGACGGGCGAGAGCGAGCGGCGGGCGGTGGGCGCGCTGTTCGTGATGATCGGCGCGGCGCCCAATACCGGCTGGCTCGACGGCTGCCTCGAACTTGACGCGGCGGGGTTCGTCAAGACGGGGAGCGGCGAGACCTTCTTCTGCTCGTCGAAGCACGGCATCTTCGCAGTGGGCGACGTGCGCTCGGGATCGGTCAAGCGCGTCGCCTCGGGCGTGGGGGAGGGCTCGGTCGTGGTGTCGGCGATCCACCGTTATCTTGAACCCGGCGGCGATTGACGGCAAAGGAGCCGCCCATGAGCGACACTCCTCCCGACCGGCTCTCGGTCAACCAGCACAGCCCGCATTTCCAGCGCGAGCATCTCGAGCGCGGCATCGGCATCCGCTTCAAGGGGCAGGAGCGCCGCGACGTCGAGGAATATTGCATTTCCGAAGGCTGGATCCGCGTCGCGCTCGGCAACAAGGTCGATCGCAAGGGCAACCCGCTGACGATCAAGCTCACCGGCCCGGTCGAGGCGTGGTTCGAGCGCCCTGCCGAGGGCGAAGCGGAAGAAGGCGCCTCCGAATAGCTACCCGGCAAACGCCGCCCGCGCCGCGTCCTCGAAGGATTTGAACGCCGCCATGTACGGGAAGGGGCCGTGGCTGATCCGCGCGACGCCCGTCGCCGCGACTGCCTTGGCGTCGGGTGCGCCGGGAAAGGCCATGAAGTTCACGGGCAGCGGCACCGCCTTCACCACGCGTTCGAGCAGCGCGAGATCGGCGAGGCCGGGGACGAAGAAGCCGCTCGCGCCGGCATCGGCATAGGCCTTGCCGCGCTCGATCGCTGCATCGGCCTTGGCGGCGTCGTGCTCCCCCGCAGGCGCGATCAGGAAGATGTCGGTGCGCGCGTTGAGGAAGAAGGCGCTTCCGGTAGCGAGGCGGATCGCGGCGATCCGTGCAGCCTGTTCGGCGGCATCGTGCATCGCCCTGCCGGCTGTACCGTGCGTGGCGACGATCTGGTCCTCGAAATTGCAGCCGATCGCGCCAGTGGCGGCGAGTTTCGCGGCATTCGCTCCGACCTGGCCCGGCTCGACGGCATAGCCGCCCTCGAAGTCGATCGAGACGGGCAGGTCGACTGCGCGCACCACGCGTTCGGCATTGGCGAGCGCGAGGTCGAGCGGCAGGCTTTCGGCATCGTCATAGCCGTTCGCAGTGGCGACCGAAGCGCTGCCGGTCGCGACGGCCTTCGCGCCGGCCTTGGCGACGACGCGTGCGCTGCCTGCATCCCAGACGTTGAACAGGATCAGGGGATCGCCCGGAACGTGAAGCGCGGCGAAGGCGTCGAACCTGGCGGACATTGCGATCTCCCGTGATGTTCACGGATTGTTCTAATCTCGAAACGGCGCCGGAACAAGCCCGGCGCCCGACGAAATCAGTGGACGAAGCGCGCCACCACGTCGCGGTACGAGCGGCTGACCTTCACCTGTGCGCCCGAATCGAGCACGAGGAAGCATTCGCCGTTGGTATGCGGCTTCACTTGCCGGACGAGGTCGAGATTGACGATCGTCGAGCGGTGAACGCGCTGGAAGCGGCGCGGGTCGAGGCGCTTCTCAAGGTCCTTCATCGTCTCGCGCAGGATCAGCGTGTTGTCGCCGGTGTAGATGCACATGTAATCGCCGGCCGCGTCGATCCGCTCGATCGTGTCGACGTCGACGCGGAAGATCTGGCCGCGATCCTTGATGTTGATCAGCTTCTCGAAGCGGCTCGACGCCATCTCGCCGTCCGAGGCGGAAGCGGCGATCTCGTCGACCGCCTCGGGGGCGACTTCGGCGAGGACTTCCTTCAATTTCTCGACTTCCTCCACGCCGCGCTTCTCGGTGAGGCGCTGGCGGACCCGGTCGAGCGTATCGGCGAGCCGGCTCGGCTCGACCGGCTTCATCAGGTAATCCATCGCCTGCGCCTCGAAGGCGCGGATCGCGTGGTCGCTATAGGCGGTCACGAAAACGAAGAGCGGCGGCTCGACTTCCATCAATCCCTGGACGACCGAGAAGCCGTCGAAACCGGGCATCTGGATATCGAGGAAGACGAGATCGGGCTTGTGCGTCTTGATCGAGCGGATGGCCTCGCGGCCGTTGGAGCATTTGTCGATGATCTCGACATCCTCATGCTCCTGCAGGCGGAGCTCGAGCCCTTGGATCGCCAGGGGTTCGTCGTCGACGAGGATGGTGCGGATGGTCATGCGGCCTCTCGGTTCGGTTCGTCCAGCTGGAACGGTATCTCGATCTCAACGCTGAACCCTCCCCCCGGGTCCGATCGCGTCTCGAAACGATGGTCAGGCCCGAAGGCCTGCGCCAGCCGCTCCCTGATATTGGCGAGCCCCACGCCGGTTGAAAGGGTCGGCCGCTGCTTGGCCTCGATCAATCCCGGACCCGTATCGGATACGGCGATCTGCACTCGTTCTCCGGCGAGCCGAGCCGTCACGGTGATGTCGGCGCCCTCTTCCTGCGGCGTGACGGCATATTTGATCGCATTCTCGACGAGCGGCTGGAGCAGCAGCGAAGGCAGCCGCGCCCTGGCGCAGCGCGCGTCGATGTCGAAATGCGGACGCAGCCGCTCGTCGAATCGCATCTTCTCGATCTCGAGATAGAGCTGGAGCGTATCGACCTCCTGCGCGAGCGTGACGTGCGCGGTCGGCTCGTTGGCGAGCGTGTAGCGCAGGAAAGCCGAAAGGCGGCTCAGCATGATGTTGGCGCGCTCGGTCTGCTTCAGGAGCACCAAGGTCGAGATCGAATTCAAGGTGTTGAACAGGAAATGCGGGTTGAGCTGGTAGCGGAGCATCGCCAGCTGCGCGTGGCTCGCCTGGTTCTCGAGCACCTGCATCTGATCGATCTGCTCCTCGACGATCAGATAGAAGTTGATCCCGAAATAGAGCGCCGACCAGCCGGCGAGCACGGTGAAGTTGATGAAGATGAAGGTGAGGACGTAGGCGAGGCTGATCCCGGGATCGGCCATCTTGATGAAGCTGTAGGTGAAGGCGTTGAGCACGGCGTAGATCGCCGTCGCCGCCCCGAGCGTGGCGATCGTCAGCAATATGCCGGTGATCCGCGGCAGCCGCCGGAAATAGCCGTAGAGCGTCGAGAGCAGCAGCGTCAGGCAATAGCCGACGATCGATTCGATGATCGGGATCAGCACGCCCTCAACCGTGATCCCCTTCGAGATCGACGAGACGGTGCGCAGAATCAGATAGCCGCTCCACCCCGTCGCCTGGAGCATCCAGAAGGCGCGGCTCTTGTCCTCGAAGAAGGGGCGCGAAAAGAGCGCGGGGCGCTTCATCCGCGCGCCGAGAAGCGGAGTGCTGGGGTCGACGGTCGCCACATGGCCCCTCTAACAAACATGACAAGGCGCGGCAAAGCTGCGTAGCTTGCCGTCAAAATGCCGGAGAGAGACATGGATCAGGGCGGCGAACGCGCGAAGTTCACGGCGATGACGGAGGGCACCGCCGAGGATTGGGCAATCATCGGCGGCCAGTTCCGCGGGATGGCCGCGGGGCTCGCCGATCGCGTGCTCGCGCATCTCAGGTTGCTCGACGGCGATTTCGGCGGCTTTCCGGTCGACCGGCTCGAACATTCGCTCCAGACCGCGACACGCGCGCATCGCGACGGACGCAGTGAGGATTATGTCGTGATGGCGCTGCTCCACGACATCGGCGATACGCTCGGCACCTACAACCACCCGGACATCGCCGCCGCGATCCTCAAGCCCTTCGTCAGCGAGGAGATTCACTGGATCTGCCAGCAGCACGGGGCTTTTCAGGGCTATTATTTCTTCCACTTCCTCGGGCTCGACCGCGACGCGCGCGAGGCCTTTCGCGGGAATCCGCATTTCGAGGCGTGCGCGGAATTCTGCGCGAAATATGATCAGGCGGCGTTCGATCCGGACTATACCAGCGAGCCGCTCGAATATTTCGAGCCGATGGTGCGACGCGTGTTCGCCCGGCCGGTGAACAGCATGTACGCGAAGGCGGTCGAGCCGGCCTGATCCCCAAAGCAAAACCGCCGCCCCATCGCTGGGGCGGCGGCCTTGTCTGGTCCGGGGGACCGGTGGCGGCCTAGAAGCCGACCACCAGCGAGCCCATCACCGTGCGCGGATAGCCGATCTGTGAGTTCGGCGCATTGCCGTACCCGGTGAGCGCGCCGGTTCCGTTGTTGTAGGTCGGGCCCTGGTTGAGGTTGCCGGTGAAGCCGCCGACCCAGAGCTCGTCGAACAGGTTGAGCACGTTGACCTGGAAATAGGTCTGCTTGTTCAGCCCCGCCCAGGTCAGGTCGACGCGGGCGTTGAGGTCGACGAGCGTGTAGGCCGGGGTCTTGTTGCCATAGACCGTGTAGCTCGTGCCGCCGACGATCTGACGCACCGGCTCGTTGGTGTCGTAGATGTAGCGCGGACCGGTGCGCTTCACGTTGACGCCGAACGACACCGGCGAGAGATCGGCCTGGAAGCCGCCGCCGAAGGTGTAGACCGGCGCGCCGGCCTCACGCTTGCCCGCGGTCGGCGCGAACACCGGCGCACCGGCGAAGCGACCGATCAGGACGTTGTCCTGGATCTCCGAGTGGAGATACGAGCCGAAGGCATAGACGCTCAGCTCGCGGACCGGCTGGTACGCGATCGTGCCGTCGAAGCCGTACTTCTTCACCTGGCCGAGGTTGCGGTAGATCGATTTCTCGAGCTCCGGATCGTAGGACGACGCCAGGCGGTTGTGATAGTCGGTGTACCAGCCCGAGAACTGCGCCTGGAGCGTCGACGAACGGTAGCGCACGCCCAGGTCGAAATTGTCGGTGGTCTCCGGCTTCGGATTGGCCTGCTCGGCGGTCGTCGGGAAGTAGAAGGAGTTGTACAGGTTGTCCGTGCCCGGGACCTGCAGACCCTTCGAATAGTTGCCGAACACGTCGATCTGCGGCGTCAGCGACCAGGTGTAGCCGATGTTCGGCAGCACCCGGCTGTAGTTGAACACGCGCTGCTGCGGCCCCTGCGTCGGGAACGCGGGCAGCGTGCCCGAAGCCGCCTGGGTCGGGTTACCCGCCAGATACGCCGCGAGCGCCGCCGAATCGTCCGTAAAGCACTCGACGAAGCCCTGCGGGCCCGACGTCGCGCAATAGTTGGTCAGGTTGCGCCGGAAGAACGGCGCGCGGATGCCCGCGTTCACCACGATCTGGCCGTCGAAGAACTCGCCGCGATACTCGCCCGCGACCTGCTGGAGGATCGCGAAGGAGAGACGGTCGCGCTTCTGCAGCACGCGGCCGTTGACGTCCACCAGGCCGTTGTTGACCGGGAACGGATCGAACGGCTGGCCATTCAGCTGCAGATAGCCGGTCTCGCCGGTCTGCCGGTGACGCGCGCGGTCATAGGTGTAGGC
>JAEWCK010000316.1 GCA_023390675.1 Pseudomonadota bacterium | reverse complement strand
ATCCCGGCGAGCGGCGGCAGCGTGGCATGGCAGGGCGCGGCGGTGCGCTGGAGCAATCCGCGCGCGGCGCGCGCGGCGGGCGTCGCGACGATCTACCAGCACATCCCGCTCGTCCCGACGCTGTCGGTCGTCGAGAACATGCTGCTCGAGCAGCGCAGCGGCTGGCGCGCCGATCGCGCCGGGCGCGCCCGCGCGGCTGAGGTGGCGCGGTCGCTCGGCGATCCGTTCGATCTCGACGCGATGGTCGGCGACTTGCCGATCGGCACGCGCCAGATGGTCGCGATCGCGCAGGGTCTGATGGCGGACCCCAGGCTGCTGATCATGGACGAGCCCACCGCCTCGCTCGCCGGGCACGAGCGCGCGCAGGTCCATGCCGCGGTCCGGCGGCTGGCGAGCGAAGGCCGCGCGGTGCTGTTCGTCTCGCACTTTCTCGACGAGATCGTCGCGCTCACCGACGAAGTCACCGTGCTGCGCGACGGCCGCGCGGTGCTCCATGCCGATACGTCCACGCTCGACGAGGCGACGATCGCCGCCGCCATCGCGGGGCGCTCGGTTACCGCGCTCGAACGCGTCGAAAGAGGCAGGGTCCTCGGCGAGACGATGCTCGAGCTGCGCGACCTCGCATCGCCGGGCAGGCTCGCGCCGACGACGTTCAGCGTCGCCGCGGGTGAGATCGTTGGTATCGCGGGCATGCTGGGCTCCGGGCGCAGCGAACTGCTCCACGCGATCTTCGGCGCCGATTCCCGGGCGCGCGGCACGGTATTGCTCGACGGTCGTCCGGCAGGGCGCACGCCCGAGGAAGCCGTCGCGGCGGGGATCGCCTTGGTGCCCGAGGATCGCGCGACGCAGGGCTTCGTCCCGGGCATGACGATCGCCGAGAATATCGCGCTCCCGCGCACCGGCTTCGCGATCGAACGCGGGCGCGAGGATGCGGCGGCGCAGGCGGCGATCGAGCGGCTGGCGATCAAGGCTTCGGGCCCGAACGCGCTGGTCGGCGAGCTGTCGGGCGGCAACGCGCAGAAGGTGGTGATCGCCAAATGGCTGACGCCCGAGACGCGCGTGCTGCTCCTCGACGAGCCGACCGCGGGCATCGACATCGGCGCGCGCACCGACATCCTGCGGCTGATCCGCGCCCTCGCCGATCAGGGACTCGCGGTGCTGCTGGTCAGCTCGGAATTCGAGGAATTGCTCGGCGTCGCCGATCGCATCCTCGTGATGCGCGACGGCGCGGTAGTCGCCGAGGCCGATCCGGCCGCGATCGACGAGGCGGGGCTGATCCAGCGCGCCAGCGGAACCCAGACAGGAATGGCAGCATGACACGAACGGACTGGCGTCACATCTTCGGCCTGCGTGAGGCCGGGGTCTATTACGCGCTGCTGATCCTGCTCGCGCTTCTCGCCGCGATCGCCCATTCGCGCGGGCTGCCTGCGTATCTCTCGCCGCAGAATCTGGGCAACATCGCCTATCAGGCCTCGCTCGTCGGGATCATGGGCGTGGCGATGACGGTGATGCTGATCACCGGCGCGTTCGATCTGTCGGTGGCCTCGGTCGCGGCGCTTGCCGCGGCGGTATTGGTCGGGCTTGCGCCGAGCATCGGCTTCCCGCTCGCTGCATTCGCCGCGATCGTGACCGCGACAGGCATCGGCATTCTCAACGGCGCGATCGTCCAGTTCGTCGGAATCAATGCATTTATCGTCACTTTGGGAACGCTCACCGCGGTGCGCGGCCTCGTGCTCGTCCTCACCGGCGGCCGCTCGCTGATGGTCGAGCAGCCCGAAATTCTCCAGCAAATGCTGGCATTTGAGAGCACCCGAATCCCGCTCTTCTGGCCGCTCCTCGCGATCGCCGCCGTGCTGCTGGCCGTCGCGGCGCTGCGCCGACGCCTGATTCCGGCTATCGGTGGTTTACTGCCAATCGCGCTCGCCCTTCTCGCCGGACCAACCTTCGCCGTCGCCGCTCCCGTGGTCTATCTCATTGTTTTCACAGCAATAATCTGGGCCGTCCTGCGCTTCACCGTCATCGGCCGCCGCATCTATGCAGTAGGCGGCAACCCCGAGGCAGCGCGCCTCTCGGGTGTAAACGTGAACGTCTACAAACTCGGCGCCTTCATCCTCTCCAGCGCCGCCGCCGGCTTCGCCGGCGTGCTCTTCGGCTGCCGCCTCGGCGCGATCAATCCCACTGCCCTCCAGGGCGCCGAGCTCACCGTGATCGCCGCCGCGATCCTCGGCGGCACCTCGCTCTTCGGCGGCGCCGGCAGCGTGCTCAAGACCGTGGCCGGCGCGCTGCTGCTGTTCACGCTCACCAACGGCTTCAACGTGCTTGATCTGGGTGCCAGCTATCAGGGGTTGATCGAAGGCGTGGTGGTGATCGCCGCGGCCGCGATCTACACCGTCGGCGGCAAGCGGCGCGGGATCGCGCGATGACCAGGCTCCGCGTCGCCGTCCGCCGCTTCGGTCCGTTCGAGAGCGCGATCGAAAAGCAGTTCGCCGATTTCGCCCGCTCGACCGGCGTCGATGCGACGCTCGAAGCCGTGGCGATGGACCTCAATCCGCTCCACGAAAGCGTGATCGGAAATCGCGGGCTGGCGCGCGGCGAGTGGGACATCGCCTTTCTCAACACCGACTGGCTGGCCGAAGCGGTAGCAGGCGAGTTGCTCGAGGATCTCACGCCGCACATGGCGCGCGCGCCCGTGCCGGATTGGCCCGATGCGTGGAGCCCGTCGCTGACCGGGCTCCAGCGCTTCGGCGGCGGGCTTTGGGCGATGCCTTATCACGACGGGCCCGAATGCCTCGTCTATCGCAAGGATCTGATCGCCGAGCCGCCCGCGACCTGGGAGGAGTTCCACGCACTCGCTCGCCGGCACCACGCGCCCGGCGAAGGCCGCTACGGCACCGTGCTCGCGCTGTACCCCGACGGGCACAACAGTTTCTATGATTTCTGCATCCACGTCTGGTCGCGTGGCGGCGAGATATTCGACTGCGAGGGCAAGCCCGACTTCGTCTCGCCCGAGGCGCATGCAGCCCTCGATTTCCTGCGCACGCTCGCGGGCGACGATAGTGCGATCGCGCCCGATTGTAGCACGCTCGACAGCGTCGCGTCGGGCGGGCTGTTCGCCGAGGGCAAGGTCGCGCTGATGGCGAACTGGTTCGGCTTCGCCGCTTATGCCGACACCGCCGAGGCAAGCCGCGTGCGCGGGCGGGTCGACGTCGCGCCGCTGCCGGCAGGGCTTGGGGCGCGTAGCGTGTCCCTGAACGTCTTCTGGGGGCTCGCAATCGGTTCGGGCTCGGCCAACAAGTCCTTGGCCTGGGATTTCCTGCGCCACTGCGCGACAGCGTCGATGGATCTGCTGACCACCACCGAGGGCGCGATCGGGGTCCGCCGCTCGACGTGGAGCGATCCCGGAATCAATGCGCAATTGCCCTATTATCATCGGCTCGAATGGCTGCACGAGCATGCCCGCGAGATGCCCGTCACCGCCGATCTCGCGCGGATCAGCCATATCGTCGATGATCTGATGACCGAGGCAGTGACCGGCGACCGCCATACGGCCGATCTGCTCGCCGAGGCGCAGGCGCGCGTCACACGACGATGAGCGATCTCCAGCAAGCCTGGCCGATGCCATCGGCGCCGCGGCCGATCGTGATCATCGGCACCGGCGGGATCGTCTCCGACGCCCATCTGCCCGCCTATCGCAAGGTGGGCTTCACGGTCGCCGGGCTCTACGATCTCGACTACGCGCGGGCCGAGGCGCTCGCGGCGCAATGGGACGTGCCGCGCGTTTTCGCTTCGATCGAAGAGGCGGCAGCCGCCGATGCGGTGTTCGACGTTGCTGCGCCGCCCCTCGCGCACCGTGCAATCCTCGAGGCGCTCCCCGAGGGCGCAGCGGTGCTGCTCCAGAAGCCGATGGGGCTCGACCTCGTCGAAGCGACCGCTATCCGCGACACGGCGCGTGCCAAAGGGCTCATCGCCTCGGTCAATTTCCAGCTGCGCTATTCGGCTATGATGCTCGCGATCCGCGACGCGGTCCGCCAGGGCCGGCTGGGCGAACTCACCGAGGTCGAGGTGCACATCAATCTCGTCACCCCCTGGCACCTGTTCCCGCATCTGAAGCCCAATCCGCGCGTCGAGATCGTCAGCCACTCGATCCACTATCTCGACGCGATCCGCGCGCTCGCGGGCGACCCGACGAGCGTGCTCGCCCGCAGCTTCGGACATCCTGCCAGCGCGCTCGCCGACACGCGAACCTCGATGATCCTCGATTACGGCGACACGCTGCGCTGCCTGCTCTCGATCAACCATCATCATGATTTCGGCCGCCGCTTTCAGGATGCGAGCTTGAGGG
>JAEWCK010000302.1 GCA_023390675.1 Pseudomonadota bacterium | reverse complement strand
CCCCCCCAACCCCCGGGGCGCCGCGCGCCCCCCGCCCCCGATTTTCTGGTTCTGCGACCGGCTTAGAAGCCGACGCGGACACCGGCCTTGAAGTAACGGCCGAGGATGCCCTGACCGCCCTGAACCGGGTTGTACAGGTACGCACCATAGGTGGCCGTCTCGATCGGCGGGAAACGATCGAACACGTTCAGCGCGGTGAGCGTGAAGGTGAACTGATCGTTGATCCGGATCCGCGTGTTCAGATCGAACGTGACATACGGATCGATCACGCACGGGCCGTACGGCGCGGCGAGGGCGCACTCGCCGGGATTGCCGACGCCCGAGGTGCCCGCACCGGTCTGGTCTTCCGCTTCGAGGCGGTAGCCGCCGAAGTAGTTGACCGTGCCGTTGACCTCGAAATCGCCGAAGTCGAGGGTCGTCAGCCAGCTGCCGTGCCACTCGGGGGTGCCCGAGCCGGCCGTCAGGTTGTAGTTGCCGCTGGTGCCCTCGTAGCTCTCAACCGAGCCGTCCGGGAATTCGGTCGACAGGTTGATGATGTAGCTGGCTTCGAGCGAGCTGCTGATCTTGAACCCGTCGGTCACGTCGAAATCGACACTCGCAGTCGCGTCGATACCCTCGGCGAGGATGGTGTTCGCATTGATCAGCTGCGACTGGACGAACGCAACACGCGGACGGGCGGCCGGGAAGTTAACCGACGGCGCGTCAGTGATCACGTTGTAGCCAGCCGGGATCGGCTGATTGTTGTAATAGGCCTGCAGCGCAGGCGCGTTCGACGGCTGCGTGATCGCACCGGTCTTCTTGATGTTGTAGTAGTCGACCGTGAACGAGACGCCACGGACCGGCTCGAACACCGCGCCCGCCGTGAAGCTGCGCGACTTTTCGGGCTTGAGGTTCGGGCTGGCCAGCGTGGTCTGCCCGTACGACTGCTTCACATAGTTGTCGCACGCCGCGGTGTTGAAGTTGGCGACGCTGCAGGTCCCCACCGCGTTGCCCGGCACCGTGTACTGCGCAAGGAACGCGTTGGTGAAGATACCCGAAGACGGCGTCACATAGCCGGTCGTCGGCAGCGCGTTGGCTTCGCCGAACGACGGGATACGGAAGCCCCGCGAGTAGGTGCCGCGAACGACGAGCTGACGAACCGGGGTCAGCTTCACGCCGATCTTCGGCGAGAAGGCGTCCTGGCCGCTCGAATACTTGTCGTAACGGCCCGAGCCGTTGATATCGAGCCAGCTGGTCACCGGCGCATCGACCTCGGCGAACGCCGAAGTGACGGTACGATGACCCTTGGTGCCGAACGCGTTGAGCGTGAAGTAGCGCTGGGTCGGGCCGAACTGGTCCGAGTTGGCGCTGGGCGCATCCACGGCTTCGTAGCGGACCGAAGCGCCGCCGCCGAGCTTGAACGCGCCGCCCGGCAGATCGAACAGATCGGCGGCAAGGCTGGCCTGCAGCTGATACTGGTCGGAGCTCGTGTCGGTCACGTTGTCCGGCATGATGAAGTCCCACTGGGCCTGGGTGTTGGCCTGGGGATTCACGAAGTTGAACGTGCCACGCGCGATCGCGGTCAGCAGGTTGTCGATGTAGACGTAGCCGTTCTGCATGCGACGAAGGTCGATGTGCATCGCGGTCGCGGCCACATTGTAGCTGATCGTGTCGCTCAGGTTGCCGTTGATGCCCATCGCCGCGCGATAGGAACGGCTGCGCGTCGCGCTCGAGGTGGTGCGATCGGTGAACCGGCCGACCAGTCGCGCAACGCGATTCTGCGCCGCGAACGGGTTGTTCGGGTTCAGCACGCCGTTGCCCGCGTTACAGCCGGTGTTCAGGCCGTTCGCCGAACCGACGCCGGTCGGGCAGACATAGACCGGCAGGGTCAGGATGCCCGTGCCCGGCGCGGTCGTGGCCGAAGGCGCACGGTCGGTGCCGAACTGCGGGTAATTGATGCCCGTCGGTGCGAGGCCGCGCAGAACCGCGGGAGCGCCCGTGTAGTCCACTTCGCTCTGCACGAAGTTGGCCTCGAAATAGGCCTCCGTCGTGTCGCCGAGCGAGGCGGTGACACGGCCCGAAACGCCGAAGCGCTCGATATTGGGCTGAATCACGCCGAACAGGTTGGTGTAGTCGTACTGGCAGATCTGCGGCGGCGAGTTGACGTTCGCGGCCTGCTGCGCGGCGGTCAGCGAATAGCGTACGCCACCACCCGGGCAGCTCGCCGAATAGGCGCCGAGATCCTGATAGGTCCCGAACGGCGTCGTGTTCGTCGCGTCATACGCGCGAACCAGCAGGTTCGCGGCAGTCTGCGGTGCCACGATCGCTCCGCCGTTTTGGCCGCCGAGGATGCTGTTGGTGCCGCAATGCCCCTCGAAGCAGAGGTTGCGCAGGTCGGCGGTGTTGTACGGGAACGGACGATCGCGGTTATAGAGGATGTCGCTCTTGTAATAGAAACCGCTGATATAGGCGTTGTAGCCGTTCTCATCGAGATCGCCGACACCGGCGGTCAGCGACAGACGATACTGCGCCGCATCGCCGCGCTCGGAGATGCCGGCTTCCGCGCGGCCGCCGACGCCCTTGTACTCGCGCTTGGTGATGATGTTGACCACGCCCGCGATCGCGTCGGCGCCGTAGGTCGACGAAGCGCCGTCGCGCAGCACTTCGATACGGTCGACGATGTCGTCGGGAATGGTGTTGAGGTCGACGAAGTTGCGCGTGCCGTCATCCGCGAGCGGATAATAAGCGGCGCGCAGGCCGTCGAACAGGACCAGCGTCGAGTTGGTCGAAAGGCCGCGCAGCGAGACGCCCGAGGCGCCGCCGGCGAACGCGCCGTTCGCGGTGAACGAGTTGGTGAGCGCCGGGCCGTTGTTCGAGGCGAGCTGCTGGATCGCGTCCTGCACGGTCGAGATGCCGCGCTGCTCGAGCGATTCGCTGCTCACCACGGTCACCGGCGAAGGCGTCGCATTGGCGGTGGTGCGGAACAGCGTGCCGGTGACGACGATGTCGCCTTCCTGGGCCTCGCCCGCATCGCTGGTCTGCGGCGTGGTGACCGACGTCGACGGAGTCGCAGCCTGCGGCTTGTTCTCCATAGTCGAGTCCTGCGCCATGGCGGGCGCAGCAAAGGCCACCGCCAGCGCAACCGCCGACAGCGCCGTGGTGCCGCGCAAAATGTGCGTCTTTCTCACGTTAGGATTTCCCTCGCTTGGTCCGGCCGATTTGCTTGTGCCCCCGGCCGGGGTGTCTCCCCGCTCCTCCCGCCATGCGCCGGGCGCACTTCGGGCGAAGCTTGCAGCGATGGATGAAGCGAGGCCACAGCGCTGTAAAGCGTACATTCAGGTTTCGGGGCAGGCTTTTGACCCGGGTGTATCTAAAATGACACATACCGGGTTGTTTTGTTGCGCAAGTACGCGCGCTGTTGTTCGTTTGTGTTGTGCTGCGGTGCAGCAAAAGCAATTTCAGTCGGCCGCCACCGGCATCGGACCGGCGAGAAGCAGCGGATCGATCCGCGCGTCGCGCCATTTCAGGCCCCAATGGAGGTGCGGCCCGGTGGCGCGTCCGGTCATCCCCACGGCGCCGATCGGCTGGCCGCGTCGGATCCGCTGGCCGAGCTTCACGTCGATTCGCGACAGGTGCATGAAGGCCGAGTTGAGCCCCATGCCATGGTCGATCATCAGCAAATTGCCCTCGAGCGTGAACGGGCGCTCGGCCGCGAGGATCACCACGCCGTCGGCCGGCGCCAGCACGATCGTTCCCGTCGGACGCGCGATGTCGATCCCCGAATGATAGGCGCCGGGCTCGCCCCGGTAGATGCGCTGCGAGCCGAACAGGGTCGAGATCCGCCCGACCACCGGCCACAGGAACGGTTGGCGCCAGCCCTCCGCCCCGGTCCGCATCGCGCGTGCGGCGTTGATCTGCGCGAGCTCGCCGGGGCGGACGCGCTCGAATTCTGGGCGCGGCACCGGATATTTCGCCAGCCGGTCGAGCCGCGAAATGTCCCAGGCGCGCGGCGCGATCGTGAGGTTCTGCCGCACCTGGGTGCCGTTCTCGAGCGACGCCGTGAGCGTTGCGGTCGCGTCATGGTCGCGGTCGAAGGCGATCAGGAAGCGCCGGTCGGGCGCGACCGTCACGGGCTGCCCGTCGAGCATCAGCAAGGTCGTGCCGCGCGGCGCAATGCCGATCACGGCGCCGCCCTGGACGAGCTGGCCCGTGAAGCTGAACGGCCCGGCCGCATCGGGCGCGGTCGGGATCGCCGCCGCCGCGAGCATCGGCACCGATTGCGGCGCCTGCGCCGCGGTCCCGAGCAGCGTGAAGAAGATTGCCGCGGCCGGCAGCCGCACCGCGAGTCCCATCAGCCGCGCGTCGCCTGCATCGCGATCGCGGCCGAGGCATAGGGCTCCTGCCGCTCGACGCTCCAATAGCGCAGCGCATCGAGCGCAATGCGCTCGCCCGTCACGGCGCAGAGCACGTGATCGCCCGGCGCGAGCACGCGAAAGCCGTTGGCCATGTAATGGAGCTTCGCCGTGCGGGCGTTGGTGTTGGACATCAGCATGGGCGAGACGGGCCTTCCTGTATGCGCGCTATACTAGAGCAGGCTTGGCTGCTCGGGCTTGTCGCCAGCATAGGATTTGCCGCCCGGCCGCTCAAGGCGCGCATCGACCGATCCGTCCCGGAAATGCAGCGTGAGGCCCCCCGCCGCCCGCGCGGCCTCCGCCGTCCCGATCACCTTGCGCGTCCCGCGCGCCTCGACCCAGGCATAGCCCTTTTCGAGCGGACGATTGGGATGGACCAGATCGAGATGGCGCCCGACGCCGCCCAGCCGCTCGCGCGCCGCGGCGAGGCGCTGGTCGAGCATCGCGGGGCGCAGCGCGCCTGCCGAGCGATCCAGCTGCGATCGCGCAACGGCCACTCGGCGCTCGAGCGCACGATCGAGTCGGCCTGCGAGATCGTCCATCTTCTGGCGCTGCGGCCCGAGCAGCGCATCGCGCTTGGGCAGCACACGGACCAGCGCGTCGAGCCGCTCGCGCGCGCGCTCGTGATAGCGCCGCGCGCATCGTTCGGAGCGCAGCGAAAGCGTCGCGACATTGTTGCGCACTTCCGCCAGCACCGGCACGGCCATCTCGGCCGCGGCCGTAGGTGTCGGCGCGCGCAGGTCGGCGGCGAAGTCGCACAGGCTCGTGTCGGTCTCGTGCCCCACCGCCGAGATGACGGGGATCGAGCAGGCGGCGACCGCGCGCACCACCGCCTCCTCGTTGAACGCCCAGAGATCCTCGATCGAGCCTCCGCCGCGTGCGACGATCAGCAGGTCCGGCCGGCGCACCGGACCGTCGGCCGCCAGCGCGTCGAACCCGCGCACCGCCGCCGCGACTTCCGCCGCCGCGCCTTCGCCCTGCACCTTGACCGGCCAGACGATCACATGGCTCGGGAAGCGGTCGGCGAGCCGGTGGAGGATGTCGCGGATCACGGCGCCCGTGGGCGAGGTCACCACGCCGATCGTGCGCGGCATGTACGGCAGCTTCTTCTTGCGCGCCGGATCGAACAGCCCTTCGGCGGCGAGGCTCGCCTTCAGTTTCTCGAACAGCGCCATCAGCGCGCCTTCGCCGGCGAGCTCCATCCGCTCGATGACGATCTGGTATTTGGAACGCCCGGGATAGGTGGTGAGCTTGCCGGTCGCGATTACCTCGATCCCGTCTTGCGGGGCGAAGGGCAGCGCGCTCGCGGCGCCGCGCCAGATCACCCCGTCGATCACCGCGTCGGCATCCTTGAGGCACAGATAGGCGTGCCCCGACGCCGCGCGCTTCCACCCCGATATCTCGCCGCGAAGGCGGACATGGCCGAACTCGCCCTCGACCATCCGCTTCAACGCAAGCGACAATTCGCTCACCGAAAGCGGAGGCGCGTTGTCGCCCGGCACCGGCTCGGCTACGAGCCGCGCAGGCGTATCGGAAAAGGGGTCGGCCATGAATGTCCTGCTGTTGGGCTCGGGTGGCCGCGAACATGCGCTCGCCTGGAAGCTCGCGCAATCGCCGCTGCTGACGCGCCTCTACGCCGCGCCGGGCAATCCGGGAATAGCCGCGCATGCCGAGCTGGCCGAGATCGCGGTGAACGACCACCGCGCCGTGATCGATTTCTGCCTGCGCCACTCGATCGGCTTCGTCGTGATCGGCCCCGAGGCGCCTTTGGTCGACGGGCTCGCCGACAATCTGCGCACGATGGGGATCGGGGTGTTCGGGCCCAACAAGGTCCCCGCGCAGCTCGAAGGCTCGAAGGGCTTTACCAAGGACCTGTGCGCGCGCGAGAACATCCCGACCGCACGCTACGTGCGCTGCGAGACGCGCGACGGCGCGCGCGCCAGCCTCGAGGATTTCGGGCTGCCGGTGGTGATCAAGGCCGACGGGCTCGCCGCGGGCAAGGGCGTGGTGATCGCCACCACGCGCGACGAGGCGGAGGCCGCGATCCGCGCCGCCGACGGCCCGCTCGTGATCGAGGAATTCCTGGCCGGCGAGGAAGCGAGCCTGTTCGCGCTGTCGGATGGAACGACGGTCGTGCCGTTCGGCTCCGCGCAGGACCACAAGCGGGTGGGCGACGGCGATACCGGTCCGAACACCGGCGGCATGGG
>JAEWCK010000205.1 GCA_023390675.1 Pseudomonadota bacterium | reverse complement strand
CTTCCTCCCCCTCGGTCATGCTGCGCATGACACCTCCCCCTGGCGGGGGAGGATCGGAATAGGCCCTACCTCTCGACGATCTCCGCGACGCCGAACCTGCCCGCCTGATAATCGGCGAAGGCCTGGCGGATCTCGTCGGCCGTATTCATCACGAACGGCCCGTGCGCGACGATCGGCTCGTCGATCGGCGCGGCATGCCCGAACAGCAGCAGCGCCGGCTCGCGCGCCGCGATCGCGACGGTATCGCCCGGGGTCAGCTCGGCGAGGCTGAACTGCGGCACGCGCGTCCCCGCCACGTCGAAGGCGCCGCGCGCGCAGTACAGGAAGACATCGCGCCCATCGAGGCCGTCGAACGTCACGCGTCCGCCCGCTTCCAGCGTCACCCAGCTCAGGAACGTGCCGGTAAGCGATTCGACCGGGCCCGTCGTCCCGCCATGCGCTCCGGCGATCAGGTGCACGCCTCCGACTTCCGGAATCCCGTCGGCCTGCACCCCGACATAGCGCGGCCTGGTCATCTTCAATCGCGCGGGCAGATTGAGCCAGAGCTGGAGGATCTCCATCGGTCCGCCTTCGCGCAGGAAATCGGGCGGCGAGACCTCGGCATGGACGATCCCGCTCCCCGCGGTCATCCACTGGATCCCGCCCGCGCGGATCACGCTGGCATGCCCCGCCGAATCGGTATGCGCGAGCTCGCCTTCGAGGATGAAGGTCACCGTCTCGAACCCGCGATGCGGGTGCGGGCCGAAGGGCAGGCCGCGATTGCCCGGCGGATAGGTCTGCGGCCCGTGATGGTTGAGGAACAGGAAAGCGCCGACATGGTCGATTCCCGGCCCCGGCACCGGCCGGCGCGTGACGAGATCGCCGATGTCGTCTCTATAGGCGGGGTGGAGCCGGGCGATCGTCCGCATCATGCGCTCCTCAGCAGGAACACGGCGTGCTCGGCGAAGAGATTGGCCATCGCCGCGCCCGTCCGCTGGTCGCCCGAGAGGAACCAGCAGCCCTCGACGATGATCCCGCGCTCCTTCAGCAGCGCGCGGAAATCGTCGACGGTGACGTGGTGGATGTTGGGGGTCGCATACCATTTGAGCGGCAGCAGCCGCGTCACCGGCATCCGCCCGCCCCAGAGCAAGGACGCGCGCACCCGCCAGTGCGCGAAGTTCGGAAACGAGACGAAGGCGCGCCGCCCGATCCGGAGCAGCTGGTCGAGCACCCAGTCGGGGCGCATCGTCGTCTGGAGCGTCTGGCTCAGGATGGCGTAGTCGAAGCTGGCGTCGGGATAGTCCGCGAGATCGCTGTCGGCGTCGCCCTGCACCACCGAGAGTCCGCGCGCTACGGCCGCCGCGACGTCGCCGGCATCGAGCTCGAGCCCGCGCGCGTCGCATTGGCGCTCGTCCCTGAGCGCCGCCATCAGCGCGCCGTCGCCGCAGCCCACGTCGAGCACGCGGCTTCCAGGCGCGACATTGGCGGCGATGATCGCAAGGTCGGGACGCAGGCTCATCGCTGATAGATATCCGGAATGTCGCGCACCATCAGCCGCTCGGGATGCGGATACGCCTCCCAGCCGAGCCTCGCGTAGAGCGGCTGCATGTCGCGCGTGAACAATACCCAGCGCCTGAGGCCCTGCAGGTCCGGGTGCGCCGCCAGCGCCTCGAGCATCGCGGTCGCGACGCCCTTGCCGCGATGCGCCGGCAGCACGAACACGTCGGCCAGATACGCGAAGGTCGCATGATCGCTGATCACCCGCGCGAAGCCGATCTGCTCGTCCTTCCCCTCCTCGTCCGCGTCGTACGCCCCCACGCACAGCGAGTTCTTGATCGCGCGCTCGACCGTGTCGCGCGGGATCCCGACCGACCAGTAAGCCCCGCTCAGAAAAGCATGGATCAGGTCGATATCGAGCTTCTCGAGTGTAAACGAGATAGTCAACCGACGCCTCCCGCACGCAGGAACCCGTCGACCACCCGATCGAGCTCGGGGCTCTCGAGCAGGAAGGCGTCATGCCCGAACGGCGACTTCAATTCCACGAAGCTCGCCCGCGCCCCCGCCGCGTTGAGGGCATGGACGATCGTCCGCGATTCCGGGGTGGGATACAGCCAGTCGGTATCGAAGCTCACGAGGCAGAAGCGCGTCGGCGAACCCCTGAAGGCGTTGGCGAGCAGCCCGCCATGCTCCTCGGCAAGGTCGAAATAGTCGAGCGCGCGCGTGATGTAGAGATAGGAGTTGGCGTCGAACCGGTCGACGAAGCTCAGCCCCTGATGCCTGAGATAGCTCTCGACCTGGAAATCGGCGTCGAAGCCGAACGTCTTGGCCTCGCGACTCTGGAGCTTGCGCCCGAACTTGGCGGTGAGCCCGGCCTCGGAGAGATAAGTGATGTGCGCCGCCATCCGCGCGACCGCGAGCCCGGCGACGGGCGGATCGCTCGATTCGTAATAGTCGCCGCCGCGCCATTTCGGATCGGCCATCACGGCTTGCCGCCCGACCTCGTGGAACGCGATGTTCTGCGCCGAATGCCGCGCCGCGCTCGCGATCACCACCGCCGAGGCGGTGCGCTCGGGGAAGGTCGCCGCCCAGCTCAGCGCCTGCATTCCGCCCATCGATCCGCCGACCACCGCGAACAACCGCGCGACGCCGAGATGGTCGAGCAGCATCGCCTGCGCGCGGACCATGTCGCGAATCGTGATCACCGGGAACGCCATCCCCCAGGGTTTGCCGGTCGCGGGGTTGACGCTCGCCGGTCCCGAGCTCCCGAGGCAGCTGCCAAGCACATTGGCGCAGATCACGAAATAGCGGTCGGTGTCGATCGGCTTGCCCGGCCCCACCATCCGCGCCCACCAGCCCGGCTTGCCAGTGACGGGATGGTCCGAAGCGACATGCTGGTCGCCGGTCAGTGCGTGGCAGACGAGGATCGCATTGCCGCCGTCGGGCGCCAGCGTCCCATAGGTCTCATAGGCGATGTCGACGGGCGAGAGGAGCACCCCGCCGTCGAGGCGCAGCGGCCCCGCCAGCGTCACCGTGCGGCTCAGGCCGAAGCGGGCGTCGTCGGACATTGCGCCCGGTTAGGGGCGCAAGCGTCACGGTTCAAGCGGCGTGGACGGCGAAGCGGCGTCCGCTGATCGCCTCGGCCGCCATCCGGCCGGTCTGCGCGCCGCCGTTCATGTAGCCGGGGAAGGCGTCCGACAGGTGCTCGCCGGCGAAATAGATGCGGCCGGCATGCGGCACCTGCCGCTCGCCTTTCTCCTCCACGCACAGCAGATGCGCGAATCGGGTCAGCTGGCCGGGGGCATAGTTGCAATAGGCGCCCATCGTCAGTGCCTGGGCGTGCCAGTTGGTGCGGCTGAACGGTCCCGTCGCGGCTTCGATCAGCCCGGGGATCGCGGGTGCCGCGCTCGCGGCGAAACGCGCGGCGAGCGCCGAGGGCGCTTCGCTCTCGGCGCGGGCGACTTCGTCGCCGCCGAGGAACCACGTCCAGACCGGCGAGACGCCGTCCTTGCGATGGACGCTGCCGTCCCACCAAAGCGCCCAGCCCACGTCGGCCTGGGTCTGCCATAGCTCGCCGCCGATCCCCATCGGCCCGCGCCACGGCGTCGCATTGGTGCCCGATTGCACCTTCTCGTTCCGCCCGAGGTTCATCTCGGCGATGAAGCCGCGCCACGAAGCGGGCAGCGGCACGCGGAAGTCGATCTGGCGCGTGAGCGGTGCAGGAACCGCGATCACCAGGCTGTCCGCCGCTGCGTGCGAGCCGTCGAGGAAGTCGAGCCGATAGCCCGGCGACACGCGGAGCAGCCGCTTTCCGGTCGCGATCCGATCGGCATAATGCGCCGTCATCGCCGTAATCAGCGCGCTGCTGCCGCCTTCGATCACATAGCGCTCGTCGGCCCCGCCCAGCACTTCGGCGCGCTCGCCGTCCACGGTGGGCAGGTTGAAGATGAGCTCGATCGCCGAGGCCTGGTCTGGCTCGACGCCATATTCGGTGCGGCTCGTCGCCTCGAGCAACTGGCGCACCCAGGGATCGGCGATCAGCGCGGCGTGCTTGTCGAGATAGGTGCGGATCGACAGCCGGTCGAGGTCGCTCGCGACATGCGCATAGTCCTTGTCGAGCCGGTCGGCGTCCTTGCCGATCTGCGCCGCGATGGGGCGTAGCGCCCGGGCGAGCTCCTCGTCGGTGACGAGCCGGCCGTTGGCGAGGATCAGCGTGTCGTGCGGCTCGGCCTTGCGGTCGACCAGCGCGACACCGAAGCGCTTGCACAAAGCGTGCATGTCATAGTGATCGGTATTGACCAGCTGCCCGCCCGCCTCGAACGTCCAGTTGCCCGATTGGTGCGTGAACATCCGCCCGCCGGTGCGGCTCCGCCCCTCGTAGAGCCAGGCATCGATTCCCGCTTCGCGCAGGCGGTGAAGCGCGGAGAGGCCGGCGATCCCGCCGCCGACAATTGCGATGCGCCCCGTGCGTGCGAGGGCGGGTTGCGGAAGCGCGGAGGCCATGCCCGTCGCAGCGAGTGCCTTGAGCACCGCGCGCCGCGTAGCGCCGCCCGCCGCCTTGACCGGCGCGGCCTCGCCGGCGTCGGCCAGGTTCATCCGCCGTGCCATCTCCAGCGCGCGCCAGACGAAATGATTGCCCCGCATTGCCCCTCCGGTTCCCCACTAACCATGAAGCACTAGGGCGCTACTCTTGCCATCCCGTAACCATTCCGCCAATCGCGAACACCATGACAGCACCGGTTCCCAAGTCCTGGATCATGGCGATCGCGCCCTATGTGCCCGGCCGCGCCACCACCGATTCGGGAAAAATGGCCATCAAGCTCTCGTCCAACGAGAACCCGCTCGGAACCTCGCCCGCCGCGCGCGCGGCGTTCGCGAGCGCCGCGGACCGGCTCGAGCGTTATCCCGATGCGAGCGGCACCGAGCTGCGCGACGCGCTCGCCGCCAAATGGGACCTCGATCCCGCGCGGATCATCTATGGCAACGGATCGGACGAAGTCCTCCACCTCGCCGCCGCGGCGTTCGCGGGGCCGGGCGACGAAGTCATCTTCGTCCATTACGGCTTCGCGGTTTACGAAATCGCGGCGCGTCGCGTCGGCGCGGTGCCCGTGGTCGCGCCCGACCAGGACTATGCGACCGACGTCGATGCGATCCTCGCTTGCGTGACCGAGCGGACGCGGATCGTCTACATCGCCAATCCCAATAACCCGACCGGAACCTATGCCAGCCGCGCGGAGATCATGCGGCTCCATGCCGGGCTGCCGAGCCATGTGCTGCTGGTGCTCGACCACGCCTATGCCGAATATATCGAAGGCGAGGACGATGACGGCGGGATGGAGCTCGCACGCACCGCCCCCAACGTGCTCGTCACGCGCACTTTCTCCAAGATGTACGGCCTCGCCGCCGAACGGATCGGCTGGGGCTATGCCGCCGCGCCGATCATCGAGGCGATGCACCGCATCCGGCTGCCCTTCTCGATCACCATCGCGGGGACCGCGGCGGCGATCGCGGCGCTCCACGACACCGGCTTCGTCGAGCACACGCGCGCGCACAATGCCGAGTGGCGGCGCTGGTTCGCGGGCGAGATCGCCAAGCTCGGCAATGCCGGGCTGCGCGCCGTGCCGAGCCAGGCCAATTTCGTGCTGGTGCTGTTCGAGGGGCGGCTGACCGCCGAGGAAGCATACAAGGGATTGATGGAGGCGGGCTATATCGTTCGCTGGCTGCCGGGGCAGGGACTGCCGCATGGGCTACGCATCACCGTCGGCACCGAGGATGAGTGCCGTGGCGTAGTCGCGGCGCTGCGCGAGCTGGCGGACGCCGGCTGATGTTGCCCTTCGCGCGCGTCACCGTGATCGGATTGGGCCTGATTGGCTCGTCGATCGCGCGCGCGGTGCGCCAGCACATGCCGAGCGTGCGCGTTACCGGCTACGATGCCAATCCGGCGGTACGCGAGACGGCTGTGCGGATCGACTTGTGCGACGATGTCGCCGACAGTGCCGGTACGGCGGTGATCGACGCCGATCTCGTTATCCTCTGCGTGCCCGTCGGCGCGATGGGCGCGGCGGCGGCGGAGATCGCCGCCGATCTGCCCGCCGATGCGATCGTCAGCGACGTCGGCTCGTGCAAGGAGAGCGTGGTCGAAGCCGTGCGTGCGTCGCTTCCCGACGCCGTCTTCGTGCCTGCGCACCCCGTCGCCGGCACCGAGAATAGCGGCCCCGAGGCCGGGTTCGCGACGCTCTTCCACGGCCGCTGGTGCATCGTCACCCCGATCGAAGGCACCGCGCCGCTCGCGGTCGAGCGCGTCACGGAGTTCTGGAAACGGCTAGGCGCCGAAGTCGAGACGATGGCGCCGGATCATCACGATCGCGTCCTCGCCGTCACCAGCCATTTGCCGCACCTCATCGCCTATACGATCGTCGGCACCGCTTCGGAC
>JAEWCK010000204.1 GCA_023390675.1 Pseudomonadota bacterium | reverse complement strand
CCCCCCCCCCCCCCCCCCCCCGCCGGGGGCGGGGGGGGGCCCCCCCCGCCGAAGGCGGGTGTCGCGCGCCCGATAGTCTCGCTTCGCTCGCCTGACCCACCCCTAGCCCCTCCCTTCCAGGGAGGGGAACCGCGTTATAGCGGCGCGAAGCAGCCGAGGATCAGGCGTTTGGCATCGAACGGGATCTCGCCATCGACTTCGAGGCTGCCGTCCGCATGCATCGACTCCTCGGCGGCGTCGAGCGTCGCCTTGTCGGGCCAGACCTGCCACGAGATGACGATCTTCTCGCCGGGCTTCGCCGCGACGGCCTTGCGGAAGTCGGTGACGCTGCCGTCGGGGACGAAATCCTCCCACGCCTCGACGATTTCGAGGCAGCCGTTGCGCTTGAAGATCGCGGCGCCGTTCGCGGCCCAGCGGCGATACGCGTCCTTGCGATCCTCGGGCACCGGGATGACCAGCGCGCAGATGTACATGGAAGCCCTCCCCTTCGCGGCAGGGCTATTTCATCAATCCGCGGATGAATCCGATCAACCCCGTCTGGCGCGAGCGCTTCAATCGCTCGGCATTGAGGATGGTGTGGACCGAGCGATAGCATTGATCGGCATCGTCGTTGACGAGGACGTAATCGTACCCGTCCCAATGGCTGACTTCGTTCGCGGCGCGCGCCATGCGGGCGTCGATCACTTCGATCGAATCGGTCGCGCGCTTGAGCAGCCGCTGGTGCAGCTCCTTGAACGAAGGCGGCAGGATGAAGACGCGGACCACGTCGCCGCCGGCAAGCTGGAAGAGCTGCTGCGCGCCCTGCCAATCGATGTCGAACAGCACGTCGCGCCCTGACGCGAGGATCTTCTCCACGCCTTCGCGCGGGGTGCCGTAGCGCTGATCGAAGACGTGCGCCCATTCGAGGAATTCGTGGTTCGCGACCATCTCGCGGAATTTCTCGAGATCGACGAAATGATAGTCGACCCCTTCCTGCTCGCCCGGGCGCATCGGCCGGGTGGTGTAGGAGACCGACATTTCGAGATGCGGATCGGCCTTGAGCAGCTTGCGCGCGATGGTCGACTTGCCCGCGCCCGAGGGCGAGGACAGCACGAACAATACGCCTCTGCGCTTGAATCCGTGCGGGTCGTTCTCGGTCGATTGGGGCATGGGCGCTACTGGCGGAGGAGTCGCGCCCGCGTCAAGTCATGCCGGGGCGTTCATGCGCTGCGAAAGCTTGCGCGCGCCATAGGCCGCGGCGCCGAGGACGATCGCGGCGGGCACGATCTTCTTCGCGGCCTTCCACGTGAGCACGCCCGCGAGCGCCCCCAATGTGCCGCCCTTGCCGTCGCGCCGGTCGATGCTGTTGCCGATCCAGCCTGCGATTGCGTCACCGATCATGGGGATTCCCTCGTGTGTTTGATTCGAGGGCTAAGCGGTTGGAAGACCGCTAAGTTCCTCCCCGAGCTTGCCTCGGGGAGGGGGACCGCGCCCGCAGGGCGTGGTGGAGGGGCGCCGCGCCAGCGGCGGATCGTGGGAGGCGAAGGGACACCGCGCCTGCGGCGCGGCTCCTCCACCAGCCTTCGGCTGGTCCCCCTCCCCCAGCGAGCTGGGAGAGGAATTGCTTACCGCCCGACCATATCCTCGGGCCGCACGTACTTGTCGAAGGTCGCCTCGTCGACGAGGCCGAGGGCGAGGCCGCTTTCCTTGAGCGTCAGCCCCTTTTCGTGCGCGTTCTTGGCGATCTTCGCCGCGTTGTCGTAGCCGATCGCGGGAGCGAGCGCGGTCACCAGCATCAGCGAACGGTCGACGAGGTCCTTGATCTGGCGCTCGTTCGCCTCGATCCCGTCGACGCAGCGCTCGGCGAAGCTGGTCATGCCGACCGCCATCAGGTGGATCGAGCGCAGCACATTGGCGCCGATCAGCGGCATGAACACATTGAGCTCGAAATGACCCTGCATGCCGCCGACGGTGACGGCCTGGTGGTTGCCGATGACCTGCCCCGCGACCATCGTCAGCGATTCGCACTGGGTGGGATTGACCTTGCCGGGCATGATCGAGCTGCCGGGCTCGTTCGCGGGCAGCGACAGCTCGCCGAGACCCGAGCGCGGGCCCGAGCCGAGGAAACGGATGTCGTTGGCGATCTTGTTGAGCGCGACCGCCAGCGTGCCGAGCGCCCCCGAGAAGAAGACGAGCCCGTCCTTGGCGGCGAGCTGCTCGAACTTGTTGGGCGCGGGCTCGAAATCGAAGCCGGCGATGTCCGAGATCGCGGCCGCCATGTCCTCGGCCCAGCCTTCGGGCGCGTTGAGCCCGGTGCCGACCGCTGTGCCGCCGATCGCGAGCTTCCTGAGGTCGCCGTTCAGCGCGCCCTCGAGCCGCGCGCGGCAGCTGGCCAGCTGCGCGGCATAGCCGGAGAATTCCTGGCCGAGCGTGAGCGGCGTCGCGTCCTGCGTGTGGGTGCGGCCGATCTTGACGATATGGTCCCAGCCCTTCGCCTTTTCGGCCAGCGCGCCTTCGAGCCGGTCGAGCGCGGGGAACAAAGCGTCGCGCGCGGCGAGCGCCGCCGCGACATGGAGCGCGGTGGGGAAGCTGTCGTTCGACGACTGGCTCATGTTGACGTGATCGTTGGGGTGAACGGGCGACTTGCCGCCGCGGCTTCCGGCAAGCATCTCGTTGGCGCGGCCGGCGATCACTTCGTTGACGTTCATGTTGGTCTGGGTGCCGCTGCCGGTCTGCCAGATCACCAGCGGGAACTGGTCGTCGAGCTTGCCCGCGACGATCTCCCGCGCCGCCGCCTCGATCGCGTCGGCGATCTTCGAATCGAGCCCGTGCTTGCGGTTCACCCGCGCCGCGGCCTGCTTCACGATCGCCTGGGCATGGACGATGCCGAGCGGCATGCGCTCCATGGCGCCGAAGGGGAAATTCTCGATCGAGCGCTGCGTCTGCGCGCCCCAATAGGCGTCTGCCGGAACTTCGATCGCGCCGATCGAATCGGTTTCGGTACGGGTATCGGTCACAAGGCCTCCGGATCGCTTTGCGGGCGCTCTAGAGGCAACGGATACATTTGGACAAGCGCTTCGCCGCGCGCGCCGGGCGGTCCGCCCCCGACCTGCCCCCGGCGGAGTAATCCGTCCCCGGACGGATTACTTCTTCCGCTTGAAGTCCACCGAGACGACGTTCGATCCGTCGTCGGCGGGCTTGGCGGGGCCATCATTCTCGGCCGAGTCGATCATCTCCGCCTCGTCCGCGCCTTCCTGCGCCTGGAAGCGCAGCTCGAAATTGACCGCGGGATCGTGGAAGCCGGTGATCGCCGAGAAGGGGATGTTGAGCATCGCCGGGACCTGATTGAAGCTCAGCCCGACCGAGAAGCGCTCTTCGTCGACCTTCAAGTCCCAGAAGCGGTGCTGGAGGACGATCGTCATCTCGTCGGGAAAGCGCTCGATCAGCCGCTGCGGGATATCGACTCCCGGCGCGTGGGTCTTGAAGGTGATGTAGAAATGGTGGTTTCCCGGGAGCACCCCGGTATCGGCCACCGAGCCGAGCACGCGACCGACCACGGCGCGGAGCGCCTCCTGGACGATCTCGTCATAGGGAATCAGGCTGTCGGGCACGGTGCCGGTCATGGCTCTTGGGTAGCGCTTCGCAGCGACGGGTCAAGCACATCTCTGCGTGCGGACAAGCAAGGCTATTTTGCCTAAGCGCGCGCGGGCGCTATGGGGGCGCGATGCGCACCGCCACCGTAAGCCGCAAGACGAGCGAGACTTCGGTCGACGTCACCGTCAACCTCGACGGCACCGGCGCCTATGCCGTCTCCACCGGCATCGGCTTCTTCGATCACATGCTCGAGCAGCTCAGCCGCCATTCGCTGATCGACATGCAGGTGAAGACGGTGGGCGACCTGCACATCGACCAGCACCATACGGTGGAGGATACCGGGCTCGCGATCGGCGAGGCGGTGCTCAAGGCATTGGGCGACAAGAAGGGCATCCGGCGCTACGCCGACGCGCTCTCACCGATGGACGAGACGCTGACGCGCGTGGCGATCGACATTTCGGGCCGGCCGTTCCTCGTCTGGAAGACCGAGTTCAGCCAGAAGCGGCTGGGCGAGATGGACACCGAGATGTTCGAGCATTTCTTCCACTCGTTCGCGCAGACCGCGGGGCTGACGCTGCACATCGAGACGCTCTACGGCGCGAACAACCACCATATCGCCGAGAGCTGCTTCAAGGGTCTCGCGCGGGCGCTGCGCGAGGCGGTGGAAATCGATCCGCGCAAGACGGATGTGGTGCCGAGCACGAAGGGCGTGTTGTGAGTGGCTCTATCAAGCCCCTCCCCTTCAGGGGAGGGGTTGGGGG
>JAEWCK010000162.1 GCA_023390675.1 Pseudomonadota bacterium | reverse complement strand
GTCCCGTTTCGCGGGGCCGCACCGGGCTCTTTTGCATCTCCGGGCGCAAGGGACGTCGCGATGCCGTCACACGATTTCCTGAGCCCCAGCCGCCGCCAGCTGCTCGGCGGTCTCGCGCTTGCCGGCCTCGCTCCGCGTGCGCTCGCCGCGCCTGCCGATCCCTGGGACGCCGCCCGCGCCATCGCCGCGCGCGTCCGCGCGCCCGTCTTCCCGCCGCGCGCCTTCGACGTCGTCGCGCATGGCGCGAAAGGCGACGGCACCACCCTCAATAGCGCCGCCTTCGCTCGCGCGATCGCCGCCTGCGTCAAGGCCGGCGGCGGTCGCGTCCATGTCCCCGCCGGCCGCTACCTCACCGGCGCGGTCCGCCTCGAATCCAATGTCGAACTGCACCTCGACGCGAACGCGACTTTGCTCTTCTCGACCGACCCCGCCGATTATCCGCTCGTCCACACCCGCTGGGAGGGCGTCGAGCTGATGAACTATTCGCCGCTCGTCTACGCCTATCGCGCGAAGAACGTCGCGGTGACCGGAAAGGGCATGCTCGATGGCCAGGCCGACGCGCAGCATTGGTGGAACTGGGTGCAGGGCTGGAAGGGCACCGTCGACAATGGCTGGCGCGCGGGCATGCCGAGCGCCCATACCGACCAGCAGGCGCTCTGGGCGTTCGCCGAGAGCGACGTGCCCGTCGAGAAGCGCATCTTCGGCCCTGGCCATTTCCTCCGCCCGCCGCTCGTCCAGTTCTACGCGTGCGAGAACGTCCTGCTCGAAGGCGTCCGTCTCCGCCGCTCGCCTTTCTGGCAGGTCCATCCCGTGCTATGCCGCAACCTGATCGTCCGCGGCGTCGAGCTCGTCGGCCACGGCCCCAACAATGACGGCTGCGACCCCGAGAGCTGCCGCGACGTCCTGATCGAGGACGTGCTGTTCGACACCGGCGACGATTGCATCGCGATCAAGTCGGGCCGCAACGGCGAGGGCCGCAAGTTCGCCACACCCACCGAGGACGTGCTCATCCGCAACTGCGTGATGAAGGAAGGCCATGCCGGCATCGCGATCGGCAGCGAGATCTCAGGCGGCGTACGCCGCGTGTTCGGCGAGAAGTGCCGGATGGACAGCCCGGACTTGTGGTATGCGCTGCGCTTCAAGAACAATGCGATGCGCGGCGGCGTGCTCGAGGATTTCTGGTACCGCGACATCGATGTGGGCCAGGTCGGACGCGCCGCGATCACGTGCGACTTCAATTATGGCGAGGGCGCCAAGGGCCCCTACAAGCCGATCCTGCGCAACGTGAATATCGAGCGGCTGCGCGTGGCCAACGCCCGGATGGTGATCGACGCCCAGGGCCTGCCCGGCGCGCCGGTGAGGGGCGTGACGATCCGCGATTCGAGCTTCGACGGGGTGACGCAGCCGGACATCGTGAAGAACGTCGAGGGGCTGAGGTTCGAGAATGTGCGGGTGAACGGCGCGCCGCGAGGATAGCGCTCAATCCTCCTCGTCGTCGACCAGCCCGATAGCTTCGGGCAAAGCCCTGACGAACTCGATTTGATCACTGGGGAACGTATCGGCAATGGCGCGAAAGGCATCGACGAGTTCTTGAATTTCTTTGGCGTCCAGCTGTTTCAGGTCATAAGCAAGCTCTTCCATAACCTTTACAGCAACGTCATCGTCGATGGATTCTTCGGTAGAAAAATCCAGGAAAATGAATATATTCGCTATGGCACGCGCCATCTGAAGGCTTATCATGACCATCAATCCCCGCTGATCTCACCCTCGTCATCGAGATTCTTCGCCTTGGTCCGATCCGAGCGGAGTTCCTGAATGACGCTCTCTATCTCATAAAGGAGCGCTCTCCCCTCATCGGCTTTTCCGTTTTCATCCTTGGGATCCGCAGCGAACAACGCCTTAGCCCGCACCGCAAGGTCGATGACCTTGGCATAGCGCGCCTCGCCGAGCTTCTTTTGAACTAAGCCGAAACTCTCGGTTAGTACGTAAAACTCGCTATCGATGTTGCGATCCCAAAACACCCCCGTCGGATCGACGAAAGTTGGAGCCCCTAAGAGCATCGATCCAAGCATATCATAGATCTCACTGAGAGATTTTGGGATGTATGGGTTCGGATTTTGAAGAGAGCTCCTGTGATATTCGGACATTATTACCTCCGCGTAATAATATATGTACTTTCCCGTCCAAGCTGCCTTGGTCGCACGATGATCACGTGGCTGGGTCGGAAATCGGTGCCGAAGAAGCCGATGATCTGGCGGGTGCTGCCGGTCTTACGAGTCAGTGTCACATCAAAAGCTATAGCGCCCACGCGCGCATCCGGCCTTCGATAAGTCAGGTCGTCACCTGATGTGTCGTTTTCTCGCCGGTTCACCCGCACAGGGCCTGGCCCTTCGGAGTCGATGTGATACTGGTTGTAGCGCTCGCGAAGATCACGCCGCACCTCGCGATCGATATAATTGCCAAGCGTTTCACTTTCCGAGAGCAAAATTCTGAGTCTCCCGGCGCGAAGAAGTGCCACGCCTCGATCATAGGCTGCATCGGTGCGTTGCTGCAGGAACCTCAGCGTTTCAACCTGAAGCGGGCGCAGCTCATGTTTGAAGCGATAGAAGGCCGCGGCTCGCTCGAAGCGCAGGCCATCGATCTGATTGAGTTGACCTTCGAGAGATTGAGGAAACCCCAAGGAATCGAAACGATAATTGGGGTTAATAGCCGTTATTTGGCTAATGAGATTATTAGTCATCGTCGTGTAAGCTCGGCAGTCAACTCGCGCGATGGCCCAGTGACATTGAAGAAATAGTCTATCGGCGCAAGAATAGCGCCAGCAGGCGAGTCCCTTAACGCCGGAAAAACCTGTTCCAAAGTCATCGGATCTTGGAAGGCGCGAATGTTGCCGCCGCGCCCTCCTCCGCCACTTGGGGTAGAGACCGGCGCAAATCGTTCGGTACTTTGATTCGGCCTGAAGACCGCATCCTGCGAATGCGGTGTTGCGAGTTCGTGCCGCCCCGCCTCGTGGATCGCGTCTTCTCGATTCGTCCGCGCGCTTTCGAGGTGACCCCCTACATTCCCCCTGCGGGATACGACCACATGCGACAGCGATCGCGGCCCTCCCGGCGCAAAGGTAAAGCGCCCGTCGCGCGGATCATGGTAGGGATTGAACTTGAACTCGTAGTGTCCTTCCGGAGGAGGCGGCCATCGCCCCGTCCGCAACCACATGCCGAAAGCCTGTCTCTGATAGCCGGTATGAGTCTCCATGTTCTTCGCCCCGCCGATGAATGCGGTGAGAACAAATCAGCAACATTTTCCTACTAGTCAAGCGGCAATTGCCGACCGCCCACAAGCGGAACAGCAGCGCTCGCGTAAATGGTGCCCCTGGCCGGACTCGAACCAGCATGCCTTGCGGCGTTCGATTTTGAGTCGAATGCGTCTACCAATTTCGCCACAGGGGCAGCGAGCGCGAACGGCTAGACGAAGCCGCGGTCCGCGGCAAGCGGGCTAAAGCTCCTGCCGCACCTGCGCGTGCGCGAGCAGCGCGAAGATCAGCGTGCCGCCGAGGATATTGCCGAGCAACGCCGGCAAGATCAGCCCGCCGATCGCGGTGCCCAGGTCGATCGCGCCCGAAAGCCATAGCAGCCACGCCTCGCACGATCCCGCGATCACGTGCGCGAAGCCGCCGAACGAAATGAAATAGGTGAAGAACAGCGCGATCAGGAATTCCTGCCGCCGCCCCGCCGGCAGCGACCACGCCACCGCGGCGACGAGGAAGCCCGCCGGGATCCCGGCGCTCACCCCCGCCCAGCCCTGATGCTTCAGCGCCTCGTGCGCGGTGCTCAGCATCGCGGCGCTGGTCTCGGGCGTGCCGATCCACTGCGCCTGGCTCATCCACGCGATCAGCAGCGTGCCCGCCATATTGGCGAGGAAGACGATCGACCACAGCCGCGCCAGCCGCATCAGGTTCGCGCCGTTGAAATGCGTCGCCACGGGGATCACTGCGGAGAGCGTGCTCTCGGTGAACAATTGCAGCCGCCCCAGGATCACGATCAGGAAACCCAGCGCATAGCCGATGCTCGAAACCGCCGGGCGCCACGGCGCATCGGGCAGATGCGCCTCGAACAGGCTCTTGCCGAGCAGCGACGCGCTGATCGCGATCCCGCCGACCAGCCCCGACCACATCAGCGACACCGCTGGCCGGTCGAGCTCGTCGTCGCCCTGCCGCCGGATCACTTCATGGACGACGCGCGACGCGGTCGCCTTGCGCTGCTCGACCTGCTCCTCCTCGGTATCGGTGAGTTCGATCGCGGGTTCGTCGGCGGGGGCATCGGCCATCCGCACTGAACGGCCTCGAAC
>JAEWCK010000323.1 GCA_023390675.1 Pseudomonadota bacterium | reverse complement strand
GGATGCGCCTGGGGAGCCGTGTCTGCGGGTGCCCCCCCGGCGGGCGGCGCTTCGTCAACCGGCTGCGCCTCGGGCGTGGCGGGTGCGAGCCAGACCGCGGATGCCGGCGGCGCTTCGGGCGCATCCTCGCCCTGCTCGGCATCTTCTTGCTCGTCGGCAGCGAACAATCCCGAGGCGTCCGGCAATTCCTTGCCGTCCGCGGCAAGCGGCTGCCGTTCCGGAAGCAGCGGATCGGCCGGCTCGCCCTCTCCGGCAAGCGAGGGCGCGACGAGCTTGCCGGGCAGCGCGAGGCTGCTCAGCGCCAGCGCGAAATCGCTGACGCCGCTGGCGATCAGACGCGCGGCGGGCGCAGGCCCGGCGAGGCCAACGGACGGTACGGACGCAAGCTGGATCAACTGGCAACCCCTGGTGACGAAACTTCACCCGGGTATCAGCAAGGATCGTGCCGATTCTTTCGTATCGCCGGCATCGCCTCGAGCGCGCGCAGCGCCTTCAGCGCCGCTTCCTGCTCGGCGCGCGCGATCAGCTTCTCGATCGCGCTCTGGTCGCGCCGCGCCTCGCGCGTCGCCTCGCGCGCGGTTTCGAGGCCCTGCTCGGCGATCGCGACGCGGCGATCGGCGGCCTGGGCGGATTGCTGGAGCCGCTCGCGATAGTGCGCGGCGGCGATCAGGCTGTTGGCGAATTCGGCGCCGGAAGGCGCGGGCGCGACATTCGCAGCCAGACTCGCGATGCGCTCGCGCAGCAGCGCTTCCTGCTCGAAGCGCTCGCGCGCCCGAACTTCGTTGGCGCGGACCTGGTCGAGCTGGAGCGTGCGGACGCGGAGCAGCCGGTCGAGCTTCTTCGCCGACCTAGGCATCGCCGAAGACGCCGATCAGCTCGGCGACCGCGTCGGGCAAGGCAACCACCTCGTCCGCGCCCTGGCGGATATATTCCATCACCGCAGGATGGCAGGCGATCGCCGCGTCGATCTCGGGGTCGGCGCCGGCGCGATAGGCGCCCATCAGCACGAGGTCACGATTCTCTTCATAGGTCGCGAGGTGACGGCGGAGCACACGCGCGGCGGCGATGTGCTCCCGGGGCGCGATGTCGGTCATGACGCGGCTGACCGAGGGCCCCAGATCGATCGCGGGATAGACGCCGCGCTCGGCGAGCGCGCGGCTCAGCACGATATGCCCGTCGAGGATCGAGCGCGCGCTATCGACTACCGGGTCATTCCCGTCATCGCCATCGGCGAGGACGGTATAGATCGCCGTGATCGACCCGCCCGAGGATACGCAGGTGCCCGCGCGCTCGATCAGGCTCGGGAGCATCGCGATGGCGCTCGGCGGATAGCCGCGCGCGCTGGCGGGTTCGCCGAGCGCGAGACCGATCTCGCGCCCGGCATGCGCGACGCGCGTGAGCGAATCCATGATGAGCAGGACCTTCTTGCCCTCGGCGCGGAAGGCCTCTGCTATCGCCGTGGCGCGGAGCGCGCCGCGGATGCGGAGCACCGGCGAATGATTGGCAGGCACGGCGACGACGACCGAACGCGCGCGCGCGTCACCCGCGACCTTGGTCTCGAGGAAGTCGGCGACTTCTCGAGAGCGCTCGCCGATCAGCCCGATCACCACCACTTCGGCCTGCGCCGCGCGGACCATCATCCCGAGCAGCACCGACTTGCCCACGCCCGAACCCGCCATGATGCCGACGCGCTGGCCCTGGCCGATCGTCAGCAGCCCGTTGATCGCCCGCACCCCGACATCGAGCGGCTGGAGCACGCGGCCCCGGTCGAGCGGCGACTGGAGCTTCCCCGCAAGCGGCCATTTCTTCGCGCCGCGGATCGGGCCGAGCCCGTCGATCGGCTTGCCCGCGCCATCGACCACGCGGCCGAGCAGGGCGGCGCCGACTTCGGCCTCGCCCGGCGCACCGATCGGACGCACGGGTGCATTGGGGAGCAAGGCGGCGGGGCCGCCGAGGTTCATGAGCAGCGTGCGCCCGGCGCGAAAGCCGATCACCTCGGCCTCGACGCGCCCGGCGCCGGTGCCGATCGCGCAGACCGTCCCGACCGGGAGCGAGAGGCCGACGGCCTCCATCAGCAGCCCATCATAGGAAGCGAGCCGCCCGGATACCTTGGGCTTCACCGCGAAATCGCGGCAGGCGAGCCCGTCCAGATAATCTTCGGTGAAGCGGTTCAACATGCCGGCGGAATCGGAACGCGGTCGATCGCCTGGGCGAGCTGCTCGAGCCATAGATCGGGGCCATCCTCGACGATCGTCGTCGCACTTTCGATGACGAAGCCGCCGCGTGCGACATGCGGATCGCCGACCGGGAAGATGCTCGCTGGAAGCTTGCCCTGGACGAGCGGAACGTCATCGGGATGCAGCCGCAGCAGCGCCGATTCGGCACTGTCGGCGAGCAGGTCGACCGCGGTGTTGATCCGCGCCGCGAGCACGTCGGGCGCGACGCCGACTTCGCCGACCATCTTGGTGACGAGGTGGAGCACGGTCTGGCGGAGATGCCCCGCCATTCGCTCTCGATCGAAATGCGCGCCGCCCGCCAGGGCCTGCGAGACCTGGTCGAGCAACGCGTCCTCGCGCGCCCTGGCGGCCTCGATCTCGGCGAGCGCCGCGGCGCGGCCCTCGGCGAGGCCCGCTTCGTGGGCGGCCGCGATCGGATCGATGAACGGCCCGCTTGCCGGGGTCTCGGCAGCGAAGGGGTCCCAGCCGGCGGTCGGGTCGCTGCCCGGATCTGCGGGGCTGAAATGCTTCGGCGCGGCAGGCACGCTTGCGCCGCCTGCGACGCCGCGACGACCGATCCGCTCGACTTCCGAAGGCGCGAAGCCCTCGCCTGCGGTAAAGGCGCGCTGGAGCACGCGTTCGGCGACGCGGTGGCGTCCGGCAAGGCCCGGGGCGAATTCAGACATAGTCGTCGTCGCCGCCCTTGCCCGGCATCTGGATCGTGCCGTCCTTCACGAGGCCGCGCGCGATCGCGATCATCGTCTTCTGCGCCTCGAGCACGTCGGCGAGCTTCATCGGCGGCAGCGATTCCATCTCGTCGCGGATGCCGTCGGCGGCGCGGCTCGACATGCAGCCAAGGAAGCGGTTGCGGACCTCCTCCTCGACGCCCTTCAGCGACTTGATCAGGATGTCGCTGTCGATGTTGCGAATGAGCGTCGACAGGTTCTTGTCATCGAGCTCGAGCAGATTGTCGAAGACGAACATCGCCTCCTCGATCGCCCGGGCGACCTCGCGGTCGATCTTGGCGAGCTTGGGCATGACGCGCTGCTCGGTGATCTTTCTGGCGCCCGACAGGATCCTGGCGGCCTCGCGCGTGCCCCCGAGCTGGAGCCCGGCGGGCCGCCTCGCACCGCTCCCGACCCGCGTGGAAAGCATGGTCTTGAGCGTCTCGATCGCTTCGGGCGGCACCGGCCCCAATTTGGCGACGCGCCGCAGGATCTGCGGCTGCACTGCCTCGGGCAGATGCTCGAACACCTTGGCGGCGACATCGGGATCGAGATTGGCGAGCAGCACCGCGGCGATCTGCGGATGCTCTTCCTCGATCATTTCGGCGATCTCGTCGGGCTCGAACCAGTCGAGCCAGGCGATCGACGCCGCCTGCTGCACCGGCATCACCTTGGCGAGCACGCTCTCGGCGCGCTCGGGCCCGAGCGCCTTGGTCATGATGCTCTCGACCTTCGGAGCCGGATCGAACTGCACGCCCGTGCGCTCGCGGGCTTTCCAGGTGAAATCGTCGAGCACGGTCTCGACCTCCGCCTCGCTGACATCGGCCACGTCGAACATCGCGCGACCCAGCTGGCGGACCTCCTCGGGATCGAGCTTCTGGAGGATAGCGGCCGCCTCCTCCTCGCCGACGAGCATCATCAGCACGGCCGCGCGCTCGACGCCGTTGAAGTGGCGCACGACCGCGTTCACTGCGCGTCGCCCTTGATCATGTCGCGAACCGCGAGCGCGGCGCGCGCAGGATTGTCGCGGGTGAAGCCGCGGACCAGCCCGACACGCTCGTCATAGCTGTTGCCGCCCTGGCTGAGCATGTCGATGCTCACCGGCGGGCCGTCGGCGCTCGCGCCGCCGATCGCCAGCGCATGCCGCTGGCTCGGGGTCTCGTCGCGCTTCTTGAGCAGCGCCTTGGTGAGCGGGCGCACGCCGAGGAAGAGAACGAGCAGCGCGATGACCAGCGCGGTGGCGTTGCGCGCGGCCATCGACACCCAATCGGCTTCGTACCACGGCTTTTGCGACACCAGCTCGGGGGCGGGCGCGGGCGAGAATTTGCGGCTGATCACGGTCACCTGGTCCTGGCGGTTCGGATCGGCGCCGACCGCGGTGCGGACCAGCTGGGTGATCTGCTGGAGCT
>JAEWCK010000092.1 GCA_023390675.1 Pseudomonadota bacterium | reverse complement strand
GCGCATAGGCGCGCGCGATGGGGGCATAATGCGCGCCGCAGCGGATGCTTGCCGCGGGCATCGTCTCGCCCTTGAACCGGTCGACGAACAGGAAGCGGGCGGGGCCGCACGGCTTGTTCTCGAGGATGTCGAGGGGGTAGCGGTCGTGCGCGGCCGCGGCCTGGAGCATCGCGAGGCCGGTCGAGCGATCGAGGATGACGCTGGTGCCCTGCGGCGCGCGCGCCTCCAGCGCCCGAAGCGCCGCGCCGACATCGCCGCGCTGGTTGCGGATCAGATCCAGGTCCTGCGCGAGGCTGCCGACCACGATCACCGCGAGCGCCGCGCCAGCGAACCAGCGCCGCCAGCCGCCGAGGGCGAGGCCGATCCAGAGCATCTCGGCGACGAGTATCAGCAAAGCGAGACCGGCGACGAGATAGTAGCGCGGATGCCCGACATTGCCCGCGTGCAGCACCGCGAGCATCACCGGAAAGCCGACGACCGCGAGCCGGTGAAAGGCGAGGCGGGTGACGCCCATGCCTGGGGCGAACACGACGAGGATCGGCGCGATGGCGAGCCACCAGACGGTGACCACCGGGACGCCGAGCGTGTAGCCCAGCATCTCCACGATCGCGTGGAGATATTGCATCAGATCGAACGGATCGTAGCGGCCGAACTGAAACCCGGTCTTGCTCGCCGCCGCTGCGCCGAGGACGATTCCGGCCACGGCGGCCAGCGCGAGTGCCGAGGCAAGCAGCAGCCGGATCGAACCGATCAGCGCCTGGCGGAGGTCGCTTCGCTTCCACAGCGCGAAGAACACCCAGCCCGCCACCGCGCAGAAGCCGAAGAACATGGTGAGCTGCGACAGCGCGCCGAGGAAGAAGCAGAGCGCGAGCGCCGTGGCGGGGCTGCGCTCGGCGTCGCCCGCGAGCTGGCGGTCGACGAGGAGAATGGCGATCAGCAGTGCCAGCGTCATCGGCGCATAGCCGCGCGCTTCCGATCCGAGCGTGACGAGGATCGGCGAGATCGCGAAGAGCGCCGCCGTGAGCAGCCCCAACCCCACCGAGCTCCGCGCCCCGATCGCCCAGGCGACCCAGACCGCCGCGGTGCCGGTGACGATCGACAGCGCACGCGCGAGCACCGGCTCGGCGCCGAAGCCGACGAACTGGAGCCAGAGCGAGTTCAGATGATGGTTGTTGTCGTGATTGATGTTGAGGAAAACGCCGATCGGCGTCCCCGCATCGTGCGCCAGCACCGCCGACCACGCCTCATCGAGCCACAGCGCCCCTTGGGCGCCTGCGATGCGCAGCGCGAGTCCGAGGAGCACAATCGCTCCCAGCGCCCACGGAAGGCGCCGATTACTGGTCCCCGCCCACATCGCCTCTCCATGCGTCAGGGGAGAGGAGGGCACAAGTCAACGTGCCACATAGGCGTCGATCAGCGATCCTACATAATCGGGCTGGCGCGAGGTCAGCTCGGGCGAGGGCCGGGCCTGGCGCACGTTGCTGCCCGGCGCGGGCGTGCCATAGATGAAGCCGTTCGCAGGGTAGATGGAGCTGCCGAGGCCGTTGCGATCGCGGTACCACACTTTGACCAGGCTCCAGTCGCCGTTGCGCGAGACGTCGAACAGAGTCACGTCCTGCTCGGCATGCCCGCGCTCGCCGTTCAGACGCGACCAATTGGCGTGCGTCACCATCAGCACACGATCGTCGACGATCCGGCTGACCACGGCCACGTGCCCGAGCGGCAGCCGCGCGCTCTTCGCGAAGGCGAGCACCGCGCCGACACGCGGACGCTGGCCGCGCTGGTAGCGGCCCTTGGCCTGATCCCACCAGGTCCAGGCGTCGCCATAGATCTGGATGCCGGACGCGGCGCGCGCAAACGGCACGCACTGGCCGACATATTCGAGGAGCGATTGGGAGCTTGCGGGCACGGCGGCGCAAAGCGCGGCGGCGAGCGCAAAGGGGAACGCGGTACAAAAACGCATACTCGGGAACCCATACAAGGTCCCCCCCGAGCAGACCGTATCGCTCAGTGGTTTAAAACGGGTTAACCCTGTTTCCGTTGAATCCGGCGGCTTACTTGCCTTGCTGCCGCCGCGCCATGAAGGCGAGCCGCTCGAACAGCATCACATCCTGCTCGTTCTTCAAGAGCGCGCCGTGGAGCGGCGGGATCGCCTTGGTGGGATCCTTGTTCTGAAGGACGTCGAGCGGCATCTCCTCGTGGAGGAGCAGCTTGAGCCAATCGAGCAGCTCGCTCGTGCTCGGCTTCTTCTTGAGCCCGGGCACTTCGCGGATATCGTAGAAGATATCCATCGCCTTACTGACCAGGATCTTCTGGATGCCGGGGAAATGAACGTCGACGATCGCCTGCATCGTCTCGCGATCGGGGAACTTGATGTAGTGGAAGAAGCAGCGGCGCAGGAAGGCGTCGGGCAGGTCCTTCTCGTTGTTCGAAGTGATCACGACGATCGGGCGCTCCGCGGCGCGGATCGTCTCCTTCGTCTCGTAGACATGGAATTCCATCCGATCGAGCTCCTGGAGCAAGTCGTTGGGGAATTCGATATCGGCCTTGTCGATCTCGTCGATCAGCAGGACGGGGACCTGCGGCGACGTGAACGCCTCCCACAATTTGCCTTTGCGGATATAGTTCGAAATGTCGTGGACGCGCTCGTCGCCGAGCTGGCCGTCGCGCAGCCGCGCCACCGCGTCATATTCGTACAGGCCCTGCTGCGCCTTGGTGGTCGACTTGACGTTCCACTCGATCAGCGGCGCGCCTGCTGCCTTGGCGATCTCATAGGCCAGCACGGTCTTGCCCGTGCCGGGCTCGCCCTTGACGAGGAGGGGACGCCGCAGCGTGACGGCGGCGTTGACCGCGACCTTGAGGTCCTCGGTCGCGACATAGCTCTGGGTGCCTTCGAAGCGCATGGCGCCCCGATAAATCAGAAATCAGTGCTTGTCGCGCGCCGATGCGCGGGCTTCGAGCAGGCCCCAGAGACCGCGGTGCTGCGCGAACATCTGCTGCGCGCCGAACAGCATCGCGCGCTCGATCGCGCCTTCACGAACCAAGGCGTCGACCACGCTCACCGTTTCCTCGGGAAGGGGGAGGGTGAGCGGCGGGGGATCGATGCCGAGCCGATCGGCGGCGGCGTCGAGCACTTCGCGGATGGTGCTCCAGTCGATCGCCAGCGCGAGCGCCGCGCCGGTCGCGCAGCCGGCGCGATCGGATTGGGCGAGCATGTCGAGCGCATGGCGCTGCGCGGCGGCGGCGGCTTCCGATTCGGCATGGCCGGGCGTGCTCGGCAGCGGACCCGCGGCGGCGACGATGCGGACGAGATAGGCGCGCTCGGCGGCGAATGCCTCGGCTGCCGCCTCGATCCAGTCGCGCTCCAGGGAAACGCGGGCATGCTCGAGCGCGTGATCGATCACGCCGGGATGGCGGCCGTGGAGCAGGCAGATGTAATGCACCGCATCCGAGAGATCGCGCATCGGCTCGATATTCTCGGCGAGCCGCTGGAGATAGGGGTGGTTCGCGCTGCCGTCGGATGCGACGAGCTGCCCCATCGCGCCCCAGGCGCCGCCCAATCGCGCAACTTGAACGGATTCAAACGGCATAGGCCCCCAAAAGCTCGAAACACCGGCATCCGCGCGGCGGGACAGGTGTGGACCGGAGGGATATACCGAAGCACGTAAAGACGTGGTTTACGTGCGATTTACTGTGGATAAACCATGCGTCCCGCTTTGGTTCACTCGGAGTATAGTGTCGAAAATCGGGAGCTCCGATAATAACGCTAAGTATTCATCTTGATAGCGAACAGAATATCACTGATATCGGCATGGGGCACGGTCGCGCAATCCAATCCTGCGCCATTTCACCAAAGCCTCACATTCTCCTCATGCCTTCTCGTGCCGCGCACACCATCGTCAGTCTCCAACATCGAGGGAGGCCCGGACATGGCCATCAATTCACCCCGCACCGCATACAGCCTCGGCGTCGCAGTCGCGGTTGCGGTTTCGTTGCTTCAGGTCTGGATGCGGATGGTGGGGAGCGAGGACAATCCCGCCAATCTCGCTTACTTCACCGTCGTGATGGCCGCACTGGCCTGCGCGTTCACGGCGCGGTTTCGGGCTGCGGGGATGGCGCGGGCTATGCTGGCGACGGCGGGGGTGCAGGCCTTGGTGGGACTGGCGGTCGCGACGGCGCCGATCTCGGCGCGGATCGAGCCGCATGGCGTGGCCGGGGTGGTGGCGCAGAGCGCGGTGTTCGTGGCGCTTTGGCTCGTATCGGCCGGGCTATTCTGGCGAAGCGGGCGGGTGGTCTGAATCCCCCTCCCGCTTTGGCGGGAGAGGCTAGGGCAGGGGACTTCTTCTTCGTGTGCCGGTCCGCCCGTCGAGTTTACAGGCCCTCCCCCGACCCCTCCCGCGAACGCGGGAGGGGAGGAGAAGTTACTGATCGAGGAACGACCGCATCTTGCGGCTGCGGCTCGGGTGCTTGAGCTTGCGCAGCGCCTTGGCCTCGATCTGGCGGATGCGCTCGCGCGTGACCGAGAACTGCTGGCCGACTTCCTCGAGCGTGTGATCGGTGTTCATGCCGATGCCGAAGCGCATGCGCAGCACGCGTTCCTCGCGCGGGGTGAGGCTGGCGAGGACGCGCGTCACGGTCTCCTTGAGATTGGCCTGGATCGCGGCGTCGACGGGGATCACCGCGTTCTTGTCCTCGATGAAATCGCCGAGGTGCGAGTCCTCCTCGTCGCCGATCGGCGTCTCGAGGGAGATCGGTTCCTTGGCGATCTTCATCACCTTGCGAACCTTCTCGAGCGGCATGGAGAGGCGCTCGGCCAGCTCCTCCGGCGTCGCCTCGCGGCCCGTCTCGTGCAGGAACTGGCGGGAGGTCCGCACCAGCTTGTTGATCGTCTCGATCATGTGCACCGGGATGCGGATCGTGCGCGCCTGATCGGCGATCGAGCGGGTGATCGCCTGACGGATCCACCAGGTGGCGTAGGTCGAGAATTTGTAGCCGCGGCGATATTCGAACTTATCGACGGCCTTCATCAGGCCGATATTGCCCTCCTGGATGAGGTCGAGGAACTGCAGCCCGCGGTTGGTGTATTTCTTGGCGATCGAGATCACGAGGCGCAGGTTCGCCTCGACCATTTCCTTCTTCGCGATGCGCGCCTCGCGCTCGCCCTTCTGGACCATGTTGACGATGCGGCGGAACTCGGCGAGCGCCATGCCCGTCGACTGCGCGATTTCGGCGATCTCGACCCTGATACGGTCGACCGCGGCGGCCTCGCCGGCGGCGAAGGCAGCCCATTTCTTGTCGACCTTCTCGACGCTCGCCAGCCACTGCTCGTCGAGCTCGTGATCGACATAGCGATCGAGGAAATCCTTGCGGTTGACCTTGTGGCGCTCGGCGAGGCGCAGCATCTGGCCGCCAAGTGCGGTCAGGCGCCGGTTGAAGCTGTATAGCTGGTCGACGAGATATTCGATCTTCTGCTGGTGGAACTGGACCGATTCGACCTCGGCGGTGAGCTCCTCGCGCAGCTTCTGGTACTTGCGCTCGTCGGATGCGGCGAGCTCGCCGCCCGCGGGCATCGCGTCGAGGCGGGCCTGCTGGGTCTTGCTGAACTTCTTGTAGATCGCGGTGATGTTGGCGAACTTCTCGAGCGCCTGCGGCTTGAGCGTCTCCTCCATCTGGGCGAGGCTGAGGGTGTTGTCCTCGTCATCGTCGTCCGAAGGCCGCGGGGTGCGGCGCTCGGTCATCGAATCCTCGTCCTCTTCCTCCTGGACCTCCTCGACATCTTCCTCCTCCTTGAAGGAGGCGCCGGCGGTCTTCTCGCTGATCTCGCCCGAATCGTCGTCCTCGGCGCCCTCGACCTGCTCGGCCGAAGGACCCTTGGAGAGCATCGCGTCGAGATCGAGGATCTCGCGCAGCTGCATCGTGCCTTCGTTGAGCGCGTTCGACCAGCCGATGATCGCGTTGAAGGTGATCGGGCTCTCGCAAAGCCCCAGGATCATCGTATCGCGGCCTGCCTCGATGCGCTTGGCGATCGCGATCTCGCCCTCGCGGCTGAGCAGCTCGACCGCGCCCATCTCGCGCAGATACATGCGCACCGGATCGTCGGTGCGATCGACGGTTTCCTTCTTCTTGGTCTCGAAGGCGGGGGCCGAATCGTCCTGGCCGTCCGAGGCATCCACCTCGTCGGGCGTGTCGTCCTCGGGCTCGGCGTCCTCACCGGCTTCCTCGTTCTCGACGACGTTGACGCCCATGTCGTTGAGCGCGGACATCACGTCCTCGATCTGCTCGGAGGACATCTGGTCCTGCGGCAGCATCTCGTTCAATTGGTCGACGGTGATGTAGCCGCGCTTCTTGGCGCGCGCGACAAGCTTCTTGAGCGTGCCTTCGTTGAGGTCGATCAGGGGCGCGTCACCCGCCTCGCCGGTGTCGGTGACGTCCGCCATGGTTGCCTTGGCCATCAAAATCCTCGAAACTCAGATGGCGGCTATTTTACTGGCCGCCCTAATCGTCCAAATCCTCTTCGTCCGCAAGCATCAGATTCGCGAGCCGCGCCTCCAGTTCCTGGCGCTGCCGCGAAAGTGCGACCTGACGGGCGAAAGCCGCTTCCGAACCGTCCCTGCTCAGCGCCGCGGTGGCTTCCGCCAAAGCGGCGTCGACCGCAGGCTGCGCCACCATCACGGCGATCGCTTCGCCAAGGTCCTCGCGCGCCTGCCGCTCGTCGGCCTGGCGCCGCGTGAACGAAAAGGGAAGCGTGTCGGCCCTCAACAAATCGCTCGCGAGCTGATCGAATCCGGACTTCGCCAATATGGTGAGGACTTTACCCTGATCAAGTTGCCGGTCCTCGAGCGCGACATCGATCACCGCTTCGAACAATTTGCCGAGTGCGCCGGAAGCGGTGCGGAGGCTGCCGAGCACTTCCATGTGGCGCGCGATTTCTGCCGGATGGCGGATCAGCCCGGCGAGCACGGCCTTGGCGAGGATCGGATCGAGCCCGCCTGCCTGCACCGAGCGCGTTTTGGCGGTCAGCGGAGCCTGGGGAGGCTTCCACGGTCCCTTGCGGCGTTGGTTCGGCTGCCATTCGCGGCGAGGCATGGCGAAGAGGCCGTCGAAGCGGCGGCGGAACTCGGCGAGATATTCGGTGCGGACGCCAGGTTCCTGGATGGTGTTGGCGAGCTCGGCCAGGCGGCGCTTGAGGCCGGCGCGCTGCTCGGGGGTGGTCAGCGGCTCGGCGGCGACTTCGCTGTCCCACAGGCGATCGACCAGCGGCTGCGCCTTGCCGAGCAGTGTCTCGAAGGCGTGCGGACCCTGCGCGCGGACGAGGTCGTCGGGGTCGAGGCCCTCCGGAAGCGTTACGAAGGCGAGGCTGCGGCCCGGCTGGAGCAGGGGGAGGGCGCGGTGCGCGGCCCTGAGCGCCGCCTTCTGCCCCGCCGAATCGCCGTCGAAGCAGAGCATAGGGACATCGGCGATCCGCCACAGCCGCTCCAATTGGTGCTCGGTCATCGCAGTGCCGAGCGGCGCCACCGCCTCGCCGAACCCCGCTTGGGCGAGCGCGATCACGTCCATATAGCCCTCGACCGCGATGATCCGGCCGGACTTGCGCGCCGCGGCCTGCGCGCGATCGAGATTGTAGAGCGTACGGCCCTTGTCGAAGAGCGGAGTCTCGGGGGAATTGAGGTATTTGGGCTCGCCGTCGCCAATGATCCGGCCCCCGAAGGCGATGGCGCGGCCACGCACGTCGCGGATGGGGATCATCAGGCGGCCGCGGAAACGATCGTAGGGCTCCTTTTCCTCGACCGAGATCAGCAGCCCGGCCTCGACGAGCATGGCGTCGCCGTAGGACTTGAGCGCTTCCTTGAGCTTTCCGCGCGAATCGGGAGCGAAGCCCAGGCCGAAGGTCCGCGCGGTCTCCTCCGCGATGCCGCGCTTCCTGAGCACCGCGCGCGCCTCGGCGCCTTCGATCCCGTTCAGCCGCTCGGCGAACCACTTGGCGGCGTCGTCCAACGCCTCGTGCAGGCCCTTGGCGCGCTGGGCCTTCTCGGCGGCGCGGCGGTCCTGCTCGGGCATTTCCATGCCGGCGGCCTGGGCGAGCTCCTTGACCGCGTCGATGAAGGGGAGCGCGCGCTGGTCGGTAAGCCAGCGGATGGCGTCGCCGTGCGCGCCACAGCCGAAGCAGTGATAAAAGCCCTTGTCGTCGTTGACGTAGAAGCTCGGGGTCTTCTCGTTGTGGAAGGGGCAGCACGCGCGGAACTCGCGGCCGGCGCGCTGGAGCTTCGTTGTTTTCGCGATGAGGCCCGAGAGGAGGGTCCGGGCGCGGAGCTCGTCGAGAAAGGCGGGGGTTAGGGACACCTATTTTCCCATCGTTTTTAGAGAAGCAGGCAAGCCCACCCCCGACCCCTCCCGCAAGCGGGAGGGGGGATTGGGAGCGCCGTCGCCGACCTGCGCGCTCCCCTCCCGCTTGCGGGAGGGGTCGGGGGTGGGGCGTCCGGCAAGCACGCGCTCGATCTCGGCCACCACGCCCTCCAGATTTTCCGTCACATCGGCATTGGAGAAGCGTATCGTCCGGATCCCCTGCGCACTGATGAAGCGCTCGCGGTGCCGGTCATGCTCGACCGTCGTCGCATGACTGTCGCCGTCGAGCTCGATCGCCAATCGCTCCGTACGGCAGAGGAAGTCGCGGATATAGGCACCGACGGGCATCTGGCGGCTGAACTTGAAGCCCAGTTTCGATCCGCTCAGCTCACGCCACAAAGCGCGCTCGGCGGGTGTGGCCTCGCGCCGAAGCTGTTGTGCGCGTATCGTCGGGCGGCGGACACCTTCGATCGTGCCCACCCCCGACCCCTCCCGCAAGCGGGAGGGGAGTGTCACGACAGCGCCGCCTTCACCAGCCCGCTCGCCTTGCTCATGTCCAGCGTCGTCGCGTGCCGCGCCTTGAGCTCGGCCATCACGCGGCCCATGTCCTTCATTCCCGACGCGCCCAATTCGGCCTTGATCACCTCGATCGCCGCCTTGGTCTCGTCCTCGCTCATCTGTGCGGGCAGGAATCGCTCGATCACCGCGACTTCGGCGGCCTCGGCATCGGCCAGCTCCTGGCGGCCGCCTTTTTCGTACATCTCGATCGATTCGCGGCGCTGCTTGACCATCTTCTGGAGCACTTCGACCACCAGGGCGTCGTCCTCCATCGGCTGCGTCTTGGTGCGCTCCTCGATGTCGCGGTTCTTGATCGCGCTCTGGATCAGGCTGATGGCGGCGCGAGTCGTTTTGTCGCCGGCCTTCATGGCGGCGATCTGGGCGGATTTGATGTCGTCTCGAATCATGAAATCGGGATAGCGCCGGTTGACGTGGCGGGACAGGGGGTCTAGCCGCCGCCACTTAGCGACATCGCCGCAACCCTGATTGGAGAGCCACCCTTAAATGGCCGAAGCCAAACCCATGTCCGCGCCCGAAGGAGCCACCGGAGTCCTGGTGCTCGCGAACGGAGACGTGGTGTGGGGGCGCGGATTCGGCGCCGAGGGGCAGGCAGTGGGCGAGGTGTGCTTCCACACCGCCATGACGGGCTATCAGGAGATCATGACCGATCCCTCCTTTGCGGGTCAGATCATCAACTTCACTTTTCCGCATATAGGCAATGTCGGCGCCAATCCGGAGGATGTGGAGGCCGACGATCCGCACGCGCTCGGGATGATCGTGCGCGAGGACGTGACCGAGCCGAGCAACTTCCGCGCGGTCGAGCATCTCGACGCGTGGATGAAGAAGCACGAGCGCGTGGGTCTGTCGGGCATCGACACGCGCGCGCTCACCCGCCGCATCCGCCTCGCCGGCGCGCCCAACGGGGTGATCGCGCATTCGGCCTCGGGGGAATTCGACATTCCGCTGCTGCTCGACATGGCGCGCAAATGGCCGGGGCTCGAGGGGATGGACCTCGCGATCACCGTGTCGTGCGAGACGCATTATGGCTGGGAAGGCGGCGTCTGGCGGCTGGGGTTCGGCTACTCTCCCCTCCCGCTTGCGGGAGGGGCCGGGGGG
>JAEWCK010000078.1 GCA_023390675.1 Pseudomonadota bacterium | reverse complement strand
CGCCATCGTCGCGCAGGAAGTGAAGAGCCTCGCCGCGCAGACGGCGACCGCCACCGGCGACATCCACGCCCAGCTCGAACGGATGACCGGCGCGGTGCACGCCACTGCCTCGATCGTCGGCGACATGCGCGACACATTCGACCGGATCGGCGAAGTCGGCGGCGCGGTCGGCCAGGCGATGGACCGCCAGAGCGACGTGATCCGCTCGATCCAGGACTATGCCGGCACCGCCGCCGGGCTCACCGCCGATCTGCAGGCCGGCGTCGCCAGCGCCGCGGGCGCGACCGACGCGGCAGCGCGCACCACGACCGAGATGGGCGCCGCGACGGACGCGCTCGTAGGCCAGGCGCGCCGCCTGATGGACGAGATGCGCAGCTTCCTCGAGACGCTGCGCGCGGCCTAGGCCGGCACGGGCTCGCGCTGCCCGCCCGTCCGCGCCGCGAGGATCGCCACTGCCGCGGCCAGCCCGAACGCACCGGCGACGAGGAACGCGGGGGTATAGGTCCCCGTCCACGCGCGCACCGCGCCCGCCCCGAATGCCGCGGTCGCCGCGCCGATCTGGTGCCCCACCATCACCCAGCCGAACACCACCGGCGCGTCGCGCTCGCCGAAATTGACGTTCGCGAGCTTCACCGTCGGCGGCACCGTCGCGATCCAGTCGAGCCCGTAGAAGATCGCGAACAGGAGCAGGCTCGACGCGCTGAAATCGAGGAACGGCAAAGCGAGCAGCGAAAGCCCGCGGATCCCGTAATAGACGAACAGCAGCTTGCGCGGATCGTAGCGGTCGGTCAGCCAGCCCGACGCAGTCGTCCCGATCAGGTCGAACAGCCCCATCAAGCTGAGCAGCCCCGCCGCCTGCACCGGCGCGATGCCATGATCGCCGCAGAACGCGATCAGATGCGTGCCGACCAGCCCGTTGGTCGTGAGCCCGCACACGAAGAAGGTGCCGAACAGCAGCCAGAACACCGGCGATTTCGACGCGCGAAACAGTGCGGTGAATGCAAGCGCAGGCGTTGCGGCCTGCTTGAGCGCGGGCGGCGGCGCGCTCTCGTCGGTCTCGCCGAAGCGCCGCACGCCGACATCCTGCGGCCGTTCGGGGACGAAGAGCAGCACGAGCGGCATCACCGCCGCGCTGGCAATCGAAACGGCGAGCGCCACCGGCCGCCACGCCCCGCCTTCGGCGAGCCACGCCAGCAGCGGCAGGAAGACGAGCGCGCCGGTCGCGGTGCTCGCGGTGAGCATTCCCATGACCAGCCCCTGTCGCGTCGCGAACCAGCGATTGACTACCGCCGCGCCGAGCACCGAGGCGACCGCGCCGCTCCCCGCGCCCGAGAACACGCCCCAGCTCAGCACATATTGCCACGGCTCGGCCATCCACAGGCTGGCAAAGGTCGATGCCGACATCAGCACCAACCCGGCGAGCATCGTCCGCTTGATCCCGATCGACAGCATCAGCGCCGCGGCGAACGGCCCGACCAGCCCGTAGAGGAAGATGCCGATCGCGGCCGCGGCCGAGATCGTCGCGCGGTCCCAGCCGAAATGCATCTCGAGCGGGAGCATGATCACGCCCGGCGCCGAGCGCAGCCCCGCCGAGACCAGGAGGGCGACGAACGTCACCGCGGCGACGATCCCGGCATAGCCGCGCGCGCCCACCGGCAGCCGCGAAAGCACTGCAATCATCTCAATGCGCTCCCTGCTGCGCCAGCCCGGTGATCGCCGCAAGACCCTTCTGAAGCGCGCCCCATTCGGCACCCATCTCACTCGCAATCCGTTCCTGCACCGCCGCCCAATCGGCCTCGGCGTCCGCCAGCGCCGCGCGGCCCGCTTCGGTCAGCGACGCTAATTTGGTCTTGCCCGTCCCCGCAGCGACCGACACCCAGCCCTCCGCCTCGACCGGCGCCAGCGCGCGGTAGAGCGAGGTCCGGTCGAGCACCAGTTGCTCGGCGAGCCGGCTGAGCGGCAGCGGTTCTCCGCGCGCGATGTGGCGGAGCAGCGCGAATCGCGCGGTGGTCATCCCGTGCCCCGCCAACGCGTCGTCATAGAGCCGCCCGACCGCGCGCGCGGCCTTGCGCAGGAGCGTGCAGGCGCAGGGCCCGGCAATGGCTTCGTGATGCATATACATGATGTATATGCATCACAGGGGCGTTTCAATCCCGTCGTTGCCCGTCCCCGCCCCCGCCGCTATGCCGCGCTCCATGAAGCTCATCATCGGCAACAAGGCCTATTCGTCCTGGTCGCTGCGCGGCTGGCTCGCCTGCAAGCAGTCGGGCCTGCCCTTCGAGGAAGTCGTGGTGCCGCTCTACGACGAGGCGTGGGAGAAGCGCCGCGAAGGCGACGAGTTCGCCCCGTCGTCGGGCAAGGTGCCGATCCTGTGGGACGGCGAGGCCGTGGCGTGGGACAGCCTCGCGATCGTCGAATATCTCAACGACAAGACCGGCGACGAAAAATTCTGGCCCGCCGACCCCGCTGCGCGCGCGATGGCGCGCTCGATGGCCGCCGAGATGCATTCGAGCTTCGCCGCGCTCCGCCGCGAGCACAGCATGAACATCCGCCAGGTCTATCCGCCCGGCAAGCCGAGCCAGGACGTGCTCGGCGATATCAACCGGATCATGGAGCTCTGGGCCCAGGCCCGCGCGCGCTTCGGCGGCGAGGGCCAGTTCCTGTTCGGCGATTTCGGCGCGGCCGACATCATGTTCGCGCCGGTGGTGACGCGCTTCGTCACCTATTCGCTCCCCGTCGCGCGCTTCGCCCAGCCCTATATGCTGGCGGTGCTCCAGCACCCCTTCATGCAGGACTGGATCGCCTCCGCGCAGGAAGAGGATTGGGTGATCGAGCAGTTCGAGCAGGCGCCCGAGGGCTAGGGAATCCGCTTGCTCGGATAGGGCGTGCCGTCCTTGCGGGCATAGCCCTCGGGCCCGAACACCATGTCGATGTCGGGATATTCGCCGCGATCCGCGGTCTTGTCGCCCGCGCTCACGGCGATGAACACGCAGTCCGTATCGCCGCGATTCTGCAAGTGATGCCCGTTGCGCTCGCCCTTCGGAAAGGTCGCGCAGTCGCCCGCGCGCATCGCATGCTCGCCCGAATCGTCGATCAGCACCGCCTCGCCGGCAAGCATCACGACGAACTCGTCCTCCTCTACGTGCCAGTGCCGCTGCGACGACCACGCGCCGGGCTTGAGCGTCACATGGCTCACCCCCATCGCGCTCAGCCCGCCCGGCGGCGCGAGGCGGCGGTACCAGCGCCCCTGCACCGGCGCGTCGAACGGCTCGGGATAGCCGGTCCGGTTGGTCTGCGGGATTGTATCGAGATCGAGCTTGGGCAATGCCACCTCCACTAACCGTGGAGAGCAGTTTGCCCGACGTCGTCGAACTCACCAAGGCCCTGATCGCCGCCGAGAGCGTCACGCCTGCGCGCGGCGCGGTGTTCGATGTGCTCGAGGCCGCGCTCGTGCCGCTCGGCTTCCGCATCGAGCGCTTCGTCGAAGGCGAGGCGCCCGACGGCCCGGTCGAGAACCTCCTCGCCACGCGCGGCGCCGCCGGCCCGCATTTCGCCTTCGCCGGCCATCTCGACGTCGTCCCCCCCGGCCCCGGCTGGGCGAGCAACGCCTTCGTCCCCGAGAACCGCGGCGGCCTGCTCTATGGCCGCGGCGCGGTCGACATGAAGGGCGCGATCGCCGCCTTCGTCGCCGCCGTCGCGCGCGTGCCCGAAGGCAAGGTCAGCCTGATCATCACCGGCGACGAGGAAGGCCCCGCCACCTTCGGGACTCCCGCGCTGATCGAGCGCATGGCCGAGCGCGGCGTGAAGCCCGATCTCTGCCTCGTCGGCGAGCCCACCTCCGCGCACCGCCTCGGCGACACGATCAAGATCGGCCGCCGCGGCTCGACCGTGATCGACGTGGAGGTTCGCGGCAAGCAGGGCCACGTCGCCTACCCCCATCTCGCCGACAATCCGATCCCGCGCCTCGTCCGCGCGCTGGCGGAGATCGACGCCATCGAGCTCGACAAGGGCAACGCCTGGTTCCAGCCCTCGAACATCGAGCCGCTCACCGTCGACACCGGCAACCCCGCCACCAACGTCATCCCCGGACGGGCAAGCGCACGCCTCTCGATCCGCTTCAACGACCGGCATCGCGGCGCAGACCTGATCGCGCGCATCGAGGAAATCGTCCGCCGCCACGCGCCCGACAGTGAAGTCCGCGGCCGCGTCTATGGCGAAGCGTTCCTCACCGAGCCCGGCGCGCTCTCGACCCTCGTCGCCGGCGCGATCGAGACGAAGCTCGGCGTCACGCCCGAGCTCTCCACCACCGGCGGCACTTCCGACGCGCGCTTCCTTTCGCGGATCTGCCCGGTGGTCGAGTTCGGTCTCGTCAACGCGACGATGCACAAGCTCGACGAAGCGGTGGCGTTGGAGGACCTCGCGGCGCTGGCGGACGTCTACGAAGAAGTGCTGAGGCGAGTTTTCACTTCTTAAGCCCCTCCCCTTCAGGGGAGGGGTTGGGGTGGGGC